>NZ_JBGNUT010000015.1:0-232000 GCF_041951385.1 Actinomadura sp. NTSP31
GCCGTCGGGCAGGCCCGCTCCGCTCGCTGCACTCGCTCCGCGTGCCTGCCCGTGATGGTGGCTGGGCCTCAAACTTTCCGGCTGGGCCTACGACTTCCCGGCTGGGCTTCGAACTTCGCGGCTGGACCTCTGGCTTCCCGGCTGGCTTTTGAGCTTCTCGGCCGGGGTTCGGGCTCCCGCTACGGGGCTTCTGGCCACCCCGGGGCGGGGGTCGCGTAGCCTCGCGCGGGAGAATCCCGTCCGAGGGGACGATGATGCCCGAGCGTTGGGGGGCTTTCGTGGACGCCACGCCGTGGACCGCACCGCAGTGGGACGACCCGGCGCTGACGCGGCTCGCCCGGCAGTTGCGCGACGCGCACCGGGCCGTGGCGCCGCTGCCGCCGCAGACCCGCCGGCGGCTGATCCGCCACCTCCTGGCGATCACCGATCTGGCCAAAAGGGACTCCGACCTCGCCGCCCGCAGGCTGGAGGCGTTCCTGGCCGATTTCCACGAGGCGCCCGACGTCCGTTAGCGTGCGCAGTGGCCGGATCCGGTCCGGTCACCCGGCGAGACGGGGGCGAGGCCGACAAAAACGCCAGCGACACGGCAACTTCTGCGTGCAGGTGATTGTGTCCATGCTGAGGGTCCCTTAGTTTCGTTCGGGCAAGGGGGGAACTAGAGGAGTAACCCATGAACAAGCGTGAGCTGGTCGACGCCATCTCAGACCGGCTGGGCAGCAAGAAGGCCGCAGCCGAGGCCGTCGACGCGATCCTGGAGGCGATCCAGTCCGCGGTCGCCAAGGGCGACAAGGTGGCGATCACCGGGTTCGGTTCGTTCGAGAAGGCCGACCGGCCTGCCCGTACGGCCCGCAACCCCGCAACGGGCAAGACCATCGAGGTTCCCGCGACGTCCGTGCCGAAGTTCAAGGCCGGCGCGGACTTCAAGAACCTGGTGGCCGGCAAGAAGTAGCCTGCCGCGACAGCGCCCGGGACCGTTTTTCGCAACGGTCCCGGGCGCTGCCGCTTTTCACGCCTCCCGGGCCGGCAGCGGGAACGTCGACAGCGTCACCACCGAGACCCGGCCGCCGTCCAGCGCCAGGTTCACCCGCTGCCCGAAGCGCAGCAGCCGCAGGCCGCCCGCCGCGAACGCCTCGGCGTCGAACGGCAGCTCCGTCCCGTCGTCCAGCAGCACGCTGCCGGTCCGCGCGGCCGCGTCGAAGTCCTTCACCGTCCCCTGCATGCCCGGAACACTATCCCCGGCCGTGCCCGGCGGACGGCGCGAAGTCGGGGAGCAGGGCGGCGACGGCCGCGGTGCGGGGGCCGGTGCCGAGCGCCAGGGCGGCGCGCAGGTCGTCGGGGGTGTCGACGTCGCGGCGCACGCTGTCGGTGCCGGGCAGCAGCAGTTCGCGGGCGCCGCGCGCGCGGTGGGCGGCGCGGGAGTCGCCGCCGAACGCGGGGGAGAAGGGGACGCCGGGACGCGCCGTGTAGAGGGTGGTGCCGATTCCCGCCGCGTCCGGGACGAACGCCTCCGGCGCCCGCGCGGCGGCGTCGAGGACGCGCGCGAGCTCGTCCGGCCGCAGCGCGGGCAGGTCGGCGGACAGCGCGCCGACCCCCGTGTGCGGGAACCACTCGCGGCCGCGGCCCGCGCCGTGCACCAGGGCCGGGTTCAGCCCGGCGTCCGGCTCGTCCGGGACGATCCGCGCGCCGAGCGCGGCCAGTTCCGCGGCGGGGAGGGGATCGTCGGTGACCACTATCACATCGCGGACGCGGGCGCAGCGCAGCGCCGCCGCGACGGTGTCGGCGGCGACCGCCAGGGCCAGTGCCGCGCGGTGCGGCCCCGCCGCGGCGGACATGCGGGTCTTGGCCCTCGCCAGCACCTTGACCGGCACGACGAGCGACCACTCGGGATGAGGCGCGCTGGGCGCTGGGGTAGACATGGCAACTCGACACTATGCGCAGACAACCGCGACACTTGAGGACACCCCGCGTTCACGCCGGGTACCGATGGAGGAGGGACGGATCATGGGCCACGGGTACTCGCCTGGCTGGCGCAAGCTCACGATCGTCGTCCTGCGGCCCCTGCTGTTCGGGTTGCTGAGACGGGACTGGCGCGGCCGGGGCAACGTGCCCAGGACGGGCGGCGTGATCATCGCCGCCAACCACATCTCCGAGTCCGACCCGCTGGCCCTCGCCCACTTCGTCTACGAGGCCGGCCGCTACCCCGTCTACCTGGCCAAGGCCGCGCTGTTCAGCACGCCGATCGTCGGGGCCGCGATGCGCGGCACCGGCCAGATCCCGGTGTACCGCGACAGCGCCGACGCCGCGCTCGCGCTCAGGGACGCCGAGAAGGCGCTGGTGGACGGCGAGTGCCTGATGTTCTACCCGGAGGGCAGCTGCACCCGCGACCCCGAGCTGTGGCCGATGACCGGCCAGACGGGCGTGGCGCGGATGGCGCTGCAGACGGGCGCGAAGGTCGTCCCGGTCGCGACGTGGGGCGCGCACGAGCTGCTGCCGTACAAGAAGGCCGAGCAGCGCGGCCTCGCCGGGAGCCTGAAGAAGGGCTTCCACCCGTTCCCGCGCAAGACGATGAAGGTGATCGCGGGCCCGCCGATCGACCTGTCGAAGTACGAGGGGCGCCCCCTCGACAAGGAGACGCTGCGCGCCGCCACCGACGACATCATGGACGTGATCAGCGAGCTGGTCGGCGAGCTGCGCGGCGAGCGGCCGCCCGCCGAGCGCTACGACCACCACAAGGTGCTGGAGGAGCGGCGCCGCGCCGCCGGGGGCGGCGAGGCCGCGAAGGCCGCCGGGGTGCCAGGCCAGGCCGGGCCGGCGGACCGCGGCGACGTCGCCGCCCCGGACGCCGCCGTCTCCGACGCGGCCGCGGCGCGGGCGGAGCCGCCGGCGGCCGCCGCGGGCGGTGACCCCACCGGGAAGTCCGGCTCCACCGAGACCACGAAAGCGGGTGACTCGTGACCTACCGCACCGCGGTGATGGGCGCCGGGTCCTGGGGGACCACGTTCGCCAAGCTGCTGCACGACGCGGGCGGGGAGGTCACCCTGTGGGCGCGCCGTCCCGGGCTCGTCGAGGCGATCAACGAGCGGCACGAGAACACCGACTACCTGCCCGGCGCCCCGCTGCCCGAGCCGATCCGGGCGACCCTCGACCCGGCCGAGGCGCTGGACGGCGCCGACTTCGTGGCGCTGGCCGTCCCGGCGCAGACGCTCCGCGACAACCTGTCCGCGTGGGTGCCGCTGCTGCCGCCCGGCGCCGTCCTGGTCAGCCTGATGAAGGGCGTGGAGCTCGGCACCACCCGGCGGATGTCGGAGGTGATCCGCGAGGTCGCCGACGTCCCGGAGGAGCGGGTCGCGGTGTTCAGCGGGCCGAACCTGGCGCGCGAGATCGTGATGGGCGAGCCGAGCGCCGCCGTCGCCGCGTGCGTGGACGAGGGGGCCGCGCGGCAGCTGCAGGCCGCGACCATGACCCCCTACTTCCGCGTCTACACCTCCACCGACGTGATCGGCGTCGAGCTCGGCGGGGCGATCAAGAACGTCGTCGCGCTGTGCGTCGGGATGTCGGTCGGCCTCGGCTTCGGGTCCAACACCCAGGCGGTGCTGATGACCCGCGGGCTCGCCGAGACCGCCCGGCTCGGGATGGCGCTCGGCGCCGACGAGCACACGTTCGCCGGCCTCGCCGGGATGGGCGACCTCACCGCCTCCTGCGTGTCGCCGCTGGCCCGCAACCGGACGTTCGGCGAGAACCTCGGCCGCGGGATGACCCTCGAGCAGGTCATCGCCGTCACCAAGCAGACCGCCGAGGGCGTGAAGTCCTCGGAGGCGGTGCTGGAGCTGGCCCGCAAGCACAGCGTCGAGATGCCGATCACCGAGGCGGTCGTCTCGGTGCTGTACCACGGCACCCCGATCAAGGAGGCGGCGATCTCGCTGATCTCCCGCTCGCCGAAGCCGGAACGGTACGGGGTATGACGTCCCCGCCGGTGGGCGGGGACGGCCGGGGCGCGCCCGGATCGTTCGTGGCCGCGCCGTAGTGATCACCGATAGGGTCGGGAATCATGTCCGAGGTTTCTAAGACGCGCGTGGCCGTGGTGTTCGGCGGGCGCAGCTCCGAGCACGCGATCTCCTGCGTCACCGCGGGCGCCGTGATGGCGGCGATCGACCGGGACCGCTACGAGGTGCTGCCGATCGGCATCGCCCGCGACGGCCGCTGGGTGCTCGCCCCGGCGGACCAGCGGCTCGCGATCGAGGACGGCCGGCTGCCCGAGGTGTCCGGCGGCGGCAGCGCGCTCGCGCTGCCGTTCGACCCCGACAGCCGCGGGCTGATCGTCGTCGAGCCCGGGACGGTCCCCGCCACGCTCGGCGAGGTCGACGTCGTCCTGCCGCTGCTGCACGGCCCGTACGGCGAGGACGGCACCATCCAGGGGCTGCTGGACCTCGCCGGCGTCCGCTACGTCGGCGCCGGGGTGCTGGCCAGCGCGGTCGGCATGGACAAGGGGTTCATGAAGCTGGTCTGGCAGGCGCGCGGGCTGCCCGTCGGCCCGTACGTGCTGATCGGCGACCGGGAGTGGCGGCGCGAGCGCAAGCGCAAGCTCGACGAGGTCAAGGAGCAGCTGGGGCTCGCCGCCGGCCGCGCGGTGTTCGTCAAGCCGGCCCGCGCCGGGTCCAGCATGGGCATCACCCGGGTCGCCGACGAGGCGGACCTGGAGGCGGCGGTCGAGGCGGCCCGCGAGCACGACCCGAAGGTGATCGTGGAGGCGGCGATCGAGGGCCGCGAGATCGAGTGCGGCGTGCTGCAGGGCCTGGACGACGGCCCGCCCGAGGCGAGCCTGCCCGCCGAGGTGCTGACGGCGAGCGGCCACGACTTCTACGACTTCGAGACGAAGTACCTCGACGCCGGCACCCGGATGGTCATCCCGCCGGACCTGCCCGCCGAGGCGATCGAGGAGGTCCGGTCGGTCGCGGCGCAGGCGTTCGAGGCGCTGGACTGCGAGGGCCTCGCCCGGGTCGACTTCTTCCACACCCCCGACGGCCGCTGGATCCTCAACGAGATCAACACGATGCCGGGCTTCACCCCGGCGTCGGCGTTCCCGCAGATGTGGGCCGCGACCGGCCTGGACTACCCGTCCCTGGTGGACCGGCTGATCCAGACGGCGCTGCGCCGCCCCGTCGGCCTGCGCTGACGCGGCGCCGGGCGATGTCCCGCCGGTGGTGAAGGCGGGGTGACCTGACGTTCGCGGCGGTGAAATCGTGCCGAAACGGGGCCGGGACAGGATCGGGTCGTTCCCGGTCGCCGTTCTGGAAGGACGTCCCGCCTTGACGCTCTCACCTGCCGTGCCCCTCCTGCCCACCACGACCGGCAGGCCCGCGCGGCGCCCCGCCGCCGAGGGGCCGCGGCCGGTCCCCGGCCACAACCGGTGGCATCCCGCGATCCCCGGCGTCGCCGAAGTGATCACCGGCGGGTCGGTCCGGATGGAGTGCGCGGGCCGCGAGCCGGGCGCGGACGCGATGCTGTGCGGCCCCCTCGTGGTCGTCGGCGCCGAACCCGGCGACGTGATCGTGGTGGACGTCCTCGGTGTCGGCCGCGCGGACGGGCTGTACTGCGCGTCCGGTCATCCCGGCGTCATCGGATGCGCCCCGCCGGAGCGGTCCGTCCGCGCGGCGGCTCCGGACGGCGACGACGGCCCGGTGCTGCTCGGCGGCGTGCATCCG
The DNA here is from genome assembly GCF_041951385.1 of Actinomadura sp. NTSP31. NCBI lineage: Bacteria > Bacillati > Actinomycetota > Actinomycetes > Streptosporangiales > Thermomonosporaceae > Actinomadura > Actinomadura sp. NTSP31. The sequence continues at coordinate 5,703 of NZ_JBGNUT010000015.1, forward strand.
GCGATCCGCGCGCGGGTCGCCGCGGAGGCGGTGCGCAGCGAGGCGCGCGGCCGGGAGATCGGCGGCTGCGCCATCGCGCCGCTCACCGCCGGGTCGCGGATCCTGCTGCCCGTCCACGTGCGCGGCGCGAAGCTGTCGGTGGGCGACCTGCACTTCCCGGCGCGCGGCGCGCTCGACTGCGGGACGGCCGCGCTGCGCGGCTGGATCGACCTGCGCATCAACCTGACCCGGCGCGGCATCGAGCGGTTCCGGGTGGGCGGGCCGATGCTGATGCCCTCGCCGTCCCCGCGGATCGCCTAGCGGACGCCGGGGGCGGGGCCCATGGCCTGGAGGGCCAGGGCGGTCTCGTGTTCCAGGGCCGCGCGCTCGTCGCGTCCGGCCTGATCGAGGATGGAGGCGCGGACGGCCTGGAGCGCGGGTTCCGGCAGGGACGCCAGGCGCGCGGCCAGCGTGAGCGCGGCCGGGAGCGCCTGCCCGGCGGGGGTGAGCTCGCTGATCAGGCCGCAGTCGAGGGCCTCGCGGGCGGGGACGCGGCGCGCGGTGAGGGCGATGCCGAGGGCGCGGGCGGTGCCGATGAGGCGAGGTAGGCGGACCGTGGCGCCGTCGAGTGACGGGAGGCCGTGCTCGAGGTTGAGGAGTCCGAACTCCGCGGTCTCGGACGCGACGCGCAGGTCGCACCAGAGGGCCAGTTCGAACCCGCCGCCGAAGCAGTAGCCCTCGATCGCCGCGATCACCGGCTTGGCGGGCGGGGTGCGGGTCACCGCCATCGGCGGCGGGCCGTCGATGGTGGGGGCGGGGAAGTCGCCGGCGGCCATCGCCTTCAGGTCGTTGCCCGCGCAGAACGTCCCGCCGGCGCCGGTCAGGACGGCGACCCGCGCGTCCCCGGCCGCGAAGTCGCCGAAGGCGCGCGCCAGCCCGGCGGCGGCCGGGCCGTCGACCGCGTTGCGGCGGGCGGGCCGGTCGAGGGTGATGATCTGGACGGCGCCGTCGCGCTCGGTCCGCACGGTCATGGAGGTTCTCCCTGTCTGGATGGATCGATCGTCATACTAGATAGATCGATCTAGCGGCGACAAGGACTAGGGTGTGGGCCATGGCGCGCGACACCCGTACCCGGCTGCTGGAGGCGAGCGCTCAGCTGTTCCGCGAGCAGGGCTACGCCGGAACCGGGTTGAAGCAGATCACGGCGGCGGGGGAGGCCCCCTGGGGCTCGCTGTACCACTTCTTCCCGGGCGGGAAGGAGCAGCTCGGCGCCGAGGCGGTCGCGCATTCGGGCGGTCGGTACCTGAAGCTGTTCGACATCGTCTTCGACGGGGCGGACGGCGACCTCGCCCGGTCGGTGCGCGACTTCTTCCAGCTGAGCGTCGAGGCGCTGGAGCGGTCGGGCTGGGCGGACGGGTGCCCCATCGCCACCGTGGCGCTGGAGACCGCGAGCACCAGCGAGCCGTTGCGGCACGCGTGCGCCGAGGTGTTCGCGGCGTGGCAGGAGGCGGTCGCGCGGCGGCTGCGGGCGGCCGGCGTGCCGGACGGCCGGGCCGCCGACCTCGCGACCTACGTGCTCAGCGCCTTCGAGGGCGCGCTGGTCCTCGGCCGGACGGCGCACGACGCGCGGCCGCTGGAGGTGACCGGCGGCATCGTCGCCGAGACCGTCCGGGCCGCCCTTCCCTGACCGGGACGGGGTGACGCTCCTCACCGGTGCGTGCCATTGTTGGGCGCCGGAGCCGCCGGTAGTTTACTGGACAGTCCGTCAATAGTCCGTGGCGCGCGGGAGGGAAGCCCATGTCGGTTCAGCGTCCGCCGGTGCGGCCCCCGGAGCCGGAGAACATCGTCCTGCGGGCGCGGGACGTCCGGTTCGACTGGTCGGACGTCCCGCTGCACTGGATCCCCCGCGACCCGGTGGCGACGCACCTCATCAACGTCCTGCACATGCTGCTGCCGGCCGGTGAGGAATGGTTCGTCAAGGTCTTCAAGGAGGCCGTCCCGTACATCAGGGACGACCGGCTCCGCGAGGACGTGCTCGGCTTCATCGGCCAGGAGGCCATGCACGCGGCCTCCCACGACGCCGTCCTCGACCACTTCGTCGAGCAGGGCCTCGACGTGCGGCCGTTCGTCCGGCAGGTCGAGTTCGTCTTCGAGGACCTGCTCGGCGACCGCGGCCTGGAGGGCGAGCGCCGGCGCGCGTGGCTGTTCGAGCGGATCGCGCTGATCGCCGCGATCGAGCACTTCACCGGCGTGCTCGGCGACTGGATCCTGAACGCGCGGGCGCTGGACGAGGCCGGCGCGCACCCGATGATGCTCGACCTGCTGCGCTGGCACGGCGCCGAGGAGGTCGAGCACCGGCACGTCGCGCACGAGCTGTTCATGCACCTCGACGGCTCCTACGGGGCCCGGCTCCGCGCGATGGGCGAGACGATCACCATGCTGGGCGCGCTGTGGCACCGCGGGCACCGCTTCCTGATGGCCCGCGACCCGCTCGTCAGGGGCCGGATCAAGGGCGGCATGCGGCATCTGCGCCGCACCGGCCCGGCGGGCCTCACCCCGGACGGCCGGATGGTCGGCGCGTCGGTCGTCCGCTACCTCAAGCGCTCCTACAGCCCGCTGAACGAGGGGTCCACGAGCCAGGCGCTGGCCTACCTCGCCTCCTCCCCGGCGGCGCGGGCGGCGCAGCGATGATCCCGCCCGACCTGCGGGGGCGCCGCGACCGCGACCCGTTCTGGGTGGCGGTGAACGCCGCGTTCAACGGCATCCAGCGCGTCCGGTCGCTGCGCGACCCGGTGCCGCCGCGCGTCCGCCCGGTCGACCGGACGATGCGGCTGACCGTCCTGGAGGTGCGCGAGGAGGCCGAGGACGTGGCGGCCATCCGACTCGGCGCCGCCGGCGGGCGGGCCCTGCCCGGCTGGCAGCCCGGCTGCCATCTGGACGTGCTGCTCCCGTCCGGGCGCCGCCGCCAGTACTCGCTGTGCGGGGACCCGGCCGACCGGCGCGCGTACCGCATCGCCGTCCGCCGCCTGCCCGGCGGGGGCGGCGGCTCCGTCGAGATGCACGGCCTGAGGGAGGGCGCGTCGCTCGCCGTCCAGGGGCCGCGGAACGCCTTCCCGTTCCTGGCGCACGACCGGTACCTGTTCCTCGCGGGCGGCATCGGCATCACACCGATCCTGCCGATGGTGACGGCCGCCGAACGGTTCGGCGCGGACTGGCGCCTCGTCTACACCGGCCGGACCCGCGCGTCCCTGCCCTTCCTCGACGAACTGCCCGCGGGACGCGTGACCGTCCGCACCGACGATGAGCACGGCGTTCCGTCCGCCGCCGACCTCCTCGGCGACGTGCCCGCCGGGACGGCCGTGTACTGCTGCGGTCCCGCCCCGATGATCGACGCCGTCCGCGGGGCCGTCGGCGGGGACGCGACGCTGCACTACGAGCGGTTCGCGCCGCCGCCGATCGTCGGCGGCAAGCCGTTCGAGGTGGAGCTGGGGCGCAGCGGCCGGGTCCTCGCGGTGCCCGCCGACCGGTCCGCCCTCGACGTGATCCGGGACGTGCTGCCGGATGTGGCCTACTCCTGCCGGCAGGGGTTCTGCGGCACCTGCCGGACCGGCGTGCGCGCCGGCGGCGTCGACGACCGCGCGCCGTCCGACCAGGGCGACGCCACCATGCTGACCTGCGTCTCGCGCGCCACCGGCGGCCGGATCACCCTCGATCTGTGATCCGGCGGCGGCCCCGGCCGCCGCCGGAATATGCCAGTCTTGGAGGACTGGTCCCGTCCCGAGGAGAACGCGCCGTGCCGCCTGCCGACCTGCCGGATCGCATCGGCCCCTACCGGGTGGTGGACCGGCTCGGCGAAGGCGGGATGGGCACGGTCTACGTCGGGCTGGACGGGACCGGCCGCAAGGTCGCGATCAAGGTGATCCGGCGCGAGTACGCCGCCGACCGGCAGTACCGGGCGCGGTTCCAGGCGGAGGTGGCGGCGGCGCAGCGCGTCCGCCCGTTCTGCACCGCGCCGGTGCTGGACGCCGACCCGGCCGCCGACCCGCCGTACCTGGTGACCGAGTTCGTGAACGGCCCCAGCCTGGACGCCGCCGTCGACAAGGACGGCCCGCTGCGCGGCGCCGACCTGGAGGCCGTCGCGGTCGGCATCGCCACCGCGCTGACCGCGATCCACGACGCCGGCGTCGTGCACCGCGACCTCAAGCCGGCGAACGTGCTGCTGTCCACCTTCGGCCCGCGCGTGATCGACTTCGGCATCGCCCGCTCGGTGGACGGGACGCGCCTCACCGCGACCGGCGGCATCGTCGGCACGCCCGCGTTCATGGCGCCCGAGCAGCTGGACGGGCGCGGGGCGGCCCCCGCGTCCGACGTGTTCGCCTGGGGCGCGACCGTGGCGTTCGCCGCGCGCGGCGGCCCCTGCTTCGGCGGCGACTCGCTCCCGGCGATCATCCACCGGATCATCAGCGGCGAACCCGACCTGAGCGGGCTGAACGGGGCGCTGCTGAGCGCCGTCGAGGCCGCGCTCGCCAAGGACCCGGCGCGCCGCCCGTCCGCCCAGGCGCTCCTGGACCGCCTGATCTCCGGCGGCGCCCCGCGGCCGGTCCCGTCCGCGCCGTCCGCCGCGGCCGCGGCGGCGCAGGTCGGCGCGCCACAGCGGGGCCCGCAGACCCCGCCGCCCGCGCGGCACACCGGCCTGTCGCAGACTCCGCCCCCACCGCACGCGCAGACCCCGCCTCCATCGCACGCGCCGACGCCGCCGCCCGGCCCCGCGCCGTCGCCCGCGCTGGCGGCGGGCGAGGCCGACGCACTCGTCGAGCGGCAGTACCGGCAGGCCGCGCAGGCGGGCGACCCGTCCGCGATGCGGAACCTCGCGGCGCTGCTGGGCATGCAGGGCCGCACGGCCGAGGCCGAGTCGTGGCAGAAGTACGCCGACGCGGTCGCCTCCCGGCCGGCGCCGTACGCGGGGCCCACGGCCCCCGGCGCGTTCGGCCCGCCGACGCAGCCGCCGCACGCCGCCGGCGCCCGGCCGGACCCGTACGCCAAGCCGTCCTACAACCACGCCTCGATCTACGCGCTGACGTGCGGGCTGGTCGGGCTGATCTCCTGCGGCCTGACCTCCATCCCGGCGATCGTCGCCGGGCACATCGCGTGGGCGCGGGTGCGCCGCTCCCGGCAGCGGGGCCTCGGCTTCGCGATCACCGGGATCACGCTCGGCTGGCTGATGGTCGCGTTCTGGCTGCTGGTCCTGCTCGGCTGGGCCCTGCCGGACGACACCTCCGGCGGCTGAGCACCGCCGCCGGCGGTAAATGCGTTGCGGACTCCGCGCGGCGGCTGGCACCGTGGAACACGTCAGCCCGTCCAGGACGGCGACACGAGACCTAGAGAGGAGGACCGGCCATGGCGATGGAGCAGCTACGACTTCGACTGCCTTCGGCGTCGCACGCCCGCCCCGGCCGGTATTCCCTCTCCTAGAGGCCCTTCCCGGAGACCTCGGCCGAGCCGCCGCGAGCGACGCCTCGCACAGACCTGCGGCTCTACCCCAACCGGCAGAGGGGCCATCCCCAGATGGTGGACGTTCCGGGTTCGAATCCCGGGAGCCGCACGCAGGCCTCCGTAGTCCAATGGCAGAGACAGCGGCATGAGGTGCCGTGTGCTGGGGGTTCGAATCCCTCCGGAGGTACGGCGCGGGCCATTCAGCCCGCCGCACGGGGCGGCGCCGACGCGGGAGAGTCGGGCCTGTCTGTAAAACAGGTGCATTGTCTGAGCGGGTTCGAATCCCGCCCGCCCCACCGTGATTTCCCCCTCCTTCGACGTCTACGTGGTCGGGTTCCACTGCGCGAAGGACGAGCCGGACGCGCAGATGGAGGCGCACCACTACTGCAAGGTCGTCAACGACGACATGTTGCAGTGCGTGCTGTTCGACGGCAACACGCGCGACGCCCATCCCCGGCGTCACCGACGTCGACGGCCGGGCCTCCGGATAGCCCTGGCGACCCGCCGGGTCAGCGCTGGCGTTCGTGGATGTAGAGCTCCTTGCGGCCGGCGGGCCCGACGGAGCGGTGGTCCGGGATCGGCAGCTCGTAGCGGACCTTCCGCAGGTGGTCGCCGTACTGCCGGTCGGCGTTGTAGACGGACCGGAACTTCCAGATCGACCGGGCGAAGTTCGTCTGCCCGCGCCACAGGTGGCGGCCCATGATGCCGAGCGTCTGGGCCGCCGCGGCGACGCCGAGATGCTTGCGGTTCATCACCGACTGGGTCTTCACCAGCTCGCGGTAGAACTCGTGGAGCGGCAGGTTCGTCGGCACGACGGCGTGCTGGATGTCGAAGAGCCGGTAGTCGCGCGTCGTCAGCTTGCGCGACTCGGTGTGCCAGATCTCCGTGCCGGGATAGGGCGTCATCACGGTGAGGTTGACGATCTCGGGCACCGACAGCGCCCACTCGCGGACGAGCTGGAACTGCCGGGTGTCCCAGGTCGGGTCCACGATCAGGTTGACGGCGACGGTGAGGCCCATCTTCCGCGCGAGCTCCAGGGCCTTGATGTTGGTGTCGGGGCTGGTCCGCTTGCGGTAGCGGTCGAGGCCCTCCTCGTCGAGCGCCTCCATGCCGAGGAACATGTAGTTCAGGCCGAGCCGCCGCCAGCGCTCGAAGACCTCGGGGTGGCGCAGCAGCACGTCCGCGCGGGTCTCCAGGTAGTACTCCTTGCGGATGCCGCGCCGCTCCACCTCGGCGGCGATCGCGTCGCCGTGCTCCGGCTTGATGAACGCGACGTCGTCGACGATGAACAGGCCGGGCTCGCGGACCGAGGCGATCTCCTCCGCGGCGGCCTGCGCCGACACCTTCCGGTAGGTGCGGCCGTAGAACGTCCAGGCGCTGCAGAACGAGCAGTCCCACGGGCAGCCGCGGGTGAACTCGATGGACGCGGCCGGGTCCAGGACGCCGATGAAGTACTTGTGGCGGCGCCGGGTGAGGTCGCGCGCGGGCCGGGGCGCGTCCAGGCTGTCGAGCAGCAGCGGCACCTTCTTGCAGGTGCCGTCGGCGGTCACCGCGCCCGGCACCTCGCCGAGGCCGCCGTCGCGCGCGGCCTCCAGCAGCATCGGCGCGGCCACCTCGCCCTCACCGCGCAGCACCGCGTCCAGCGCCCCGTTCGACTGGTCGAGGACGTGCCCGGCGATGAACGACACGCTGTGCCCGCCCGCGAACACGAAGCAGCGCGGCAGCCGGCGCTTGACCTCCTTGGCGAGGTCGAGCACCTCCGGCACGTTGGCCAGGTAGTTCACCCCGAAGCCGACCGCCTCGGGCTCGAACTCGCGCAGTTCGCGGCGCAGGTCGTCGTGCGTGAAGACCTGCAGGTCCAGCAGCCGCACCTGGTGGCCCGCGGTGCGCAGCGCGGCGGCGACCCGTTCGACGCCGAGCGGCTCCAGCCGCAGGAAGATCTCCGAGTACATCAGGCCGCTGGGATGGACCAAGAGGGTGCGCATCGGTTCCTTTTCCGGCTCATCGGAAGTTCCCGCCGGTGCCGGGACGTCCGGCCCGCACAGCGGACTGTTACCCCTGACCACGGAGAGTTAACGAATTTGCCGGAGCGTCGTCGCTGATCTAATGTCCGGACACGTGTCCGGAGATCTGACGACCGAGCCCACCCGCCGCCGCCTCACGCCGCGGCAGGCCGACACGGTGCGGCGGCTCACCGACGCCGCCGTCGAGGAGGTCCGCGACACCGGCTACGAGGGGCTGACCGTCCGCAACGTGGCCCGCCGCGCGGGCGTCGCCCCGGCCACCGCCTACACCTACTTCGCGTCCAAGAACCACCTGATCACCGAGGTGTTCTGGCGGCGGCTCAGCGCGCTGCCGGACATCGAGGCCGGCGGCGCGGACGGCGGCGCGGACGGCTCCGACGCGGCGGCGGCGCGGGTCGTGCGGGTGCTGCGGGAGATCGTGCTGCTGGTCTCCGACGAGCCGGAGCTCGCGGCGGCGTGCACCACCTCGATGCTCGGCACCGACCCCGACGTCCGGGAACTGCGCGGCCGCATCGGCGCCGCGATCCGCGCCCGGCTGCGCGCGGCGCTGGGCGAGCACGCCGACCCGGCGGTCCTCGGCGCCCTGGAGATGGCCTACTCCGGCGCGCTCCTGCAGGCGGGCATGGGCTACACCTCCTACGCCCGCATCGCCGACCGGCTCGCCGAGGCGGCGCGGCTCATCCTGCCCGGCCCGCGCTAGATCTGGCCCTCGGGCTTGGCCGGGATCGTCGCCTTGATCGCGGGGGTCAGCTCGATCAGCACGTCCCCGGCCGGCCGGTACTTCGCCGGGACGGTCACCTCGACGTAGGCCTGCCGTCCGACCGCCGTCCAGGTCACCGGGCGGTCCACCGGCTGGCCGAACCAGCTGATCCCGTTGATGTCGACCAGCTGCGAGGTCTGCCGCAGCGCGGACGGGATCGGCACGCCGCAGCGCAGCGCGATCGCTGGCGACCCCCACGCGGCGGTCAGCTGCGAGTCCGGCCTGGTGTCGCGCAGCGACTGGCCGTGCACCTTCGCCGGAAGCCGCAGTCCCTCGCAGAGCCGCTGCGTCGCCGCGTCCGGGTGCGGCACCGGCACCTCCACGGCGCCGTCGCCGCACGCCGCGGGCAGCAGCGCGAGCGGGACGAGAAGGACCGGCGCGAAGCGGAACCTGAACCGGTCAGATGTGAACAATGGGGCACGTGAGGGTGCGCGTGATGCCCTCCACCGTCTGGATCTGCGCGACGACGAGCTTGCCCAGCTCGTCCACATTCCGCGCCTCCGCTCGGACGATCACGTCGTAGGGTCCCGTGACGTCCTCCGCCAGGGTCACGCCGGGAACGCCGGAGATGTGGCCCGCGACCTCGGCCGCCTTGCCCACTTCAGTCTGGATGAGGATGTAGGCCTGCACCAACACGTCCTCCCCGGGCGGAGAAATAGCCGTCGGACGGTCACCGTATCGTGTTACGCGCCGCCGCGGGGGTCCGGGGTGCGCACAGTGCGGGCCACGGTCACGGGCACGGTGCGCGAACGCGACCGGACGGGACCCGACGGGGCGGACGGGACAGGGTCGCGAAGCGGGAACGGCGGGAACGGGGCGGATGGGCACCATCGGGGAGCTGGGGGAGTTCGGGCTGATCGGCCTGCTGACGCGCGGGCTGCCGCGGGGAGCGGACGTCCGGCTCGGCCCCGGCGACGACGCCGCGGTGGTCGCCGCGCCGGACGGGCGCGTCGTCGCCACCACCGACCTGCTCGTGGAGGGGCGGCACTTCCGCCGCGACTGGTCCGGCCCCTACGACATCGGCCGCAAGGCCGCCGCGCAGAACCTCGCCGACGTCGTCGCGATGGGCGCCCGCCCGACCGCGCTGCTCGTCGGGTTCGCGGCGCCGCCGTCCACCGACGCCGACTGGGCCGTGCGGCTCTACGACGGGCTCGCCGACGAATGCCGCCGCGCGGGCGCGTCCGTCGCGGGCGGCGACGTGGTCGGCGCGCCCGCGATCACCCTCGCCGTCACCGCGCTCGGCGACCTGGGCGGCGGGCGCCCGCTCACCAGGTCCGGCGCGCGCCCCGGCGACGTCGTCGCCGTGCGGGGCAGGCTCGGGTACGCCTCGGCCGGGTGGGCGCTCCTCGCGGAGGGACGCGACGGGCCGCCGGAGCTGCTCGGCGCGCACCGCCGCCCCGAGCCGCCCTACGAGGCGGGAGCGGAGGCGCGGGAGGCCGGCGCGACCGCGCTGCTCGACGTCAGCGACGGCCTCGTCCAGGACCTCGGGCACATCGCCGCCGCGAGCGGGGTGCGGATCGACGTCGACTCCGCGACACTGGTCGTCCCGGAGGTCCTCGGCCCGGACGGGCTGCGGCACGTGCTCACCGGCGGCGAGGACCACGGGTTCGCGGGGACCTTCCCGCCGGATTCGCCGCCGCCCCCGTCCTGGACGGTGATCGGATCCGTACGGGAGGGGGACGGGGTGCGCGTCGACGGGCGCGTTCCGGACGCCGCCGGATGGGACCATTTCCGGGGGTGAACACCCCATTGACGCAGAAGGTCCACCGGTGCGCTTTCCCTCATCCGGTAGGCATGTTTGGTACTGGTTTGGTATACATCCTGTGATCGAAGAGGAATGGGATGGGACGACACACCAAGCGCGAGCAGTCCGCTGACGAGCCCGTGCCGGACGATCCGGTGCCGGCGGGATCGTTCTACGGCGCTCCCTCCGCCCCGTCCTTCGAGGCCTTCTCCGGTCCCACCGACGACCAGGTGTTCTTCTCCGAACCCTTCCCGCCCGCCTCCCCGGCAGGGACCCCCGCCGGCCCGCCGCCCGCCGCGCAGCGCCAGCACGGCCCCCCGGAGCAGCACGGGTTCGAGCCCTATCCCGGTGACTATCCGGGCGGCCTCCCCGCCTCCGTCGCCGGCCCCGACGGCCGCACCTACGGCGAGGACCGCATCCAGGGCTACGCCGACGACCCCGCTCCCTTCCCCGCCGCCGCTCCCGCCCCCGGTCACCTGGACGACCGCGCCGCCGGCACCGCCGAAGACCGCGTGCCCGGCCCACCGCCTCCGCCGCTTCCGCCGCAGCCTCCGCCGCCTCCGGCCGCCGGCTCCGGCGACGACTCCGCCCAGCACTCCTCGGCCCGGACCCGGGTCGCCAGGCTGGTTTCCGCGCTGCCCGTCCCGATGCTGCCGATCGTCGCGCTCGTCATCGCCGTCGGCGTCGTCGCGTACGCGCTGAGCACCCAGCAGATCTCCCTCAACTTCGCGGGCGGCGCCCCCAAGGACCCGATCGACAACCCGCGCGACAGCCAGGTCTCCCAGCGCGGGCCCGGCAGCCGCGCCAGCCGCGCGAGCCGCCCCGACGGGCTCGTGATCGCCTTCCACGTGACGTCCCGCACCCGTACGGCGTTCCGGGCCACCGCCACCATCACCAACAAGGGCCAGAAGCCCGTCGGCAGCTGGGCGCTGGCCTTCGGGATCCCGGACGTGACGACCCGCGCGGTCAGCGGCGCGACCGTGGTGAAGACCGGGAAGCTCCTCTACGTCCGCGGCCGGACGGGGATCGCGCCGGGCCGCTCGGTGCAGTTCGTCTTCACCGCGGACGGCACGCCGCGGAAGCCGACCTACTGCCTCATGAACAAGCTGGCCTGCACCATCCTGTGACACCCGGGCCCGCGACGCCCGGCCGGCAGCGGCACCGCCCCGCAGATCGCCATAAAGTGGACGTCATGCAGCAGAACGCGTCCGCGCCCCGGCAGGCCCCGCCCCTCGTGCTCACCATCGCGGGCTCGGACTCCGGCGGCGGCGCCGGGATCCAGGCGGACCTGAAGACGATGCTCGCCCTCGGCGTGCACGGGATGAGCGTCATCGCCGCCGTCACCGCGCAGAACTCCCTCGGCGTCCAGGGCTACTGGGAACTGCCGGCGGAGGCCGTCCGGGCGCAGCTGGACTCCGTGCTGTCCGACATCGGCGTGCACGCGATCAAGACCGGGATGCTGGCGTCGACCGCGCTGGTCGAGACCGTCGCCGAGGCGCTGGCCGCCTCGGACGCGCCGTCCGTCGTGGACCCGGTCGGCGTCTCCAAGCACGGCGACCCGCTGCTGGCACCGGACGCCGTCGACGCGGTCCGCACGGCGCTGCTGCCCGCCGCCACCGTCGTCACCCCGAACCTGTACGAGGTCGAGCAGCTCACCGGCGTGAAGGTGGTGGACGAGGCGGGCCTGCGCGAGGCCGCCGAGGCGGTCAAGGCGCTCGGCCCGCACTGGGTGCTGATCAAGGGCGGCCACCTGCCGGGCGAGCCCGCCGACCTGCTGTTCGACGGGGAGCGGGAGCACCGCTTCACCGCGCCGAGGCACGACAACCGGCACACCCACGGCACCGGCTGCACCCTCGCGTCCGCGATCGCCTCGCAGCTGGCGCTCGGCGACGACGTCCCCACGGCGGTCGGCAAGGCGAAGGAGTACGTCACCGGCGCGATCGCCGCGGGGTTCCCGCTCGGCGCCGGGATCGGCCCGGTCGACCACGGCTGGCGGCAGCGCTGAGGCGGTCCCGGACATGCGAAAGTCGGCTCACCGGGCTGTCCCGATGAGCCGACTCGGCCCCGTGCTCAGACGGTCGGCTTGACGATCTTGCCGGCCTTGATGCAGGAGGTGCAGGCGTTGATCCGCTTGGTGCTGCCGTTCACGACGGCGCGCACGCGCTGGATGTTGGGGTTCCAGCGGCGCGGGGTGCGGCGGTGCGAGTGGGAGACGCGCATGCCGAAACCGGGTCCCTTGCCGCAGACGTCGCAGACGGAAGCCACGGGAAACTCCAAGTGGGTGTCGATGCTCTACCGGAGCGCCACCCGTCGCCGCCGCCGGCGGCCCGGGCACGATGTGCGCTCGCTGATGAGCGCCTCGGACGAGGCGCACGGATCAGACTAGCCGAACGGCCCACGACTAAGCGAATCGATGCTGTGGTCGGGCGTCTGGCGCCCGGGAGGGAGCGCACTGCAAGATAACGCGATGGTCCTTGATGCGGTGGCGGTGCGGCGGTGGTGCAGGCTCGCGGCGGACGCGCTCGGCGGCACCCGCGGGGAGATCGACGCCCTGAACGTGTTCCCCGTCCCCGACCGGGACACCGGGACGAACCTGCACCTGACGGTGCTCGCGGCGGCCGACGCCGCGGACGCCCTGCCCGCCGGCGCGGGCGCGGCGGAGACGTGGCGGGCGGTCTCCCAGGCCGCGCTGCTGGGCGCCCGGGGAAACTCCGGGGTGATCCTCAGCCAGGTGCTGCGTGGCATGGCCGAGGTCCTCGGAGCGGCGGCGCGGCCGGACGGCGAGGCTCTGGCGGAGGCGCTGAAGCATGCGTCCGCGGTGGCCAGGACGGCGGTCGAGCACCCGGTCGACGGCACGATCCTGAGTGTGCTGGACGAGGCGGCCTCCGCCGGGTCGGCGGCGTCCGGCGCGGGCCTCGCCGGGACGGCCCGCGCGGTGGCGGACGGGGCACGACGGGCGCTGCGCCGCACCACCGGCCAGCTCGACGTGCTGGCCCGCAGCGGGGTGGTGGACGCGGGCGCCGCCGGGATGTGCGTGGTCCTCGACGCGCTCGCCGCCGTGATCACCGACGAGTACCCGGAGCACTACGACGTCCCCGCCCGCACCGCCGGGACGGCGCCGCCGCCGGCCGAGGCCCCCGGCCCGCAGGGCCCCGGTTACGAGGTCATGTACCTGCTGGACGCGCCGGACGCGGCCGTCCACCGCCTGCGGGAGACCCTCGACGGCCTCGGCGACTCGCTCGTCGTGGTGGGCGGCGACGGCCTGTGGAACGTCCATGTGCACGTCGACGACGCGGGGGCGGCGATCGAGGCGGGCATGGCCGCCGGGCGCCCGCACCGCCTCCGCGTCACGTACCTGCACGCCGCCACCGGCGAGGGGCATCCGCCGCACACCGGCCGGGCGGTGATCGCGGTGACCGCCGCCGATGGGCTGGCCGCCCTGTTCGAGGAGGCCGGCGCCAGGGTCGTGCGGCGCGAGCCCGGCGGGGTGCCGCCGCTCGCGGTGCTGGCCGAGGCGATCCTGGCGGCCGGCGACGAGGTGGTGGTGCTGCCGAACGAGCCGGAGGTCCTCGCGCTGGCGGAGGCCGCGGCCGAGCGCGCCCGCGACGGCGGCGCCCGGATCGCGGTGGTGCCCGCCAAGGCGTCCGTGCAGGGGCTCGCGGCGCTCGCGGTCCACGACCCGCTGCGCCGCTTCGGCGACGACGTGATCGCGATGACGCGGGCCGCCGGCGCCACCCGGTTCGGGCACCTGGAGGTGGCCGCGCAGGAGGCGGTGACGAGCGTCGGCCTGTGCCGGCCCGGCGACGTCCTCGGCCTGATCGAGGGCGACGTCGCGACGATCGGCGGGGACGTCGCGCAGGTCGCCCGGCACGTCCTGGACCGGATGCTGTCCGGCGGCGGCGAGCTGGTCACGCTGGTCGCCGGGCGGTACGCGCCGTCCGGGCTGGCCGAGGCGCTGGAGGAGCACCTGCGCGGCGCCCATCCCGATGTGGAGGTCGGCGTCTACGACGGCGCGCAGCATCGCTACCCGCTGCTCATCGGAGTCGAGTGATGGGTGTCCGCGCCATGGGCTAGAAAGGTGTCCGTGGCGAATCTCGACGAGCCGTTGCGCAACGTCCTGGGCGACAAGACCGCCAAGGTGCTGGAGAAGGGCCTCGACCTGAGCACGGTCGGCGACCTCCTGCACCACTATCCGCGCCGCTACGCCACCCGCGGCGAGCTGACCCCGCTGAACGAGCTGCTGGACGGCGAGCACGTCACCGTCATGGCGGAGGTCGTCAAGGTGCAGGGGCGGACGCTGACCCGCAGCCCCGGCTACGTCCTGGAGATCACCGTCACCGACGGGACCGGCCAGCTGAAGCTGAGCTTCTTCGGCCGCAAGGGCTCCTACCGGCCGGAGAAGGACCTCTCGCCCGGCACCCGCGGCCTGTTCGCCGGCAAGATCAGCACGTACCGGCCGCGCAGCGGGAACGTCCAGCGCCAGCTCACCCACCCGCAGTACAAGGTCGTCGCGGAGCGGACCGCCGAGCAGGCCGCGCAGGAGTGGGCCGACGAGATCATCCCGATCTACCCGTCCACCAAGGGCCTGGACATCGAGACCATCGGCAAGTCGGTCGAGCTGGTCCTGGACCAGCTCGACCTTTCCGCCGACCCGATGCCCGGGACGCTGCTGCGCCGCCGCGACCTGATCGGCCTGCGCGCGGCGTACGAGGGCATCCACCGGCCGAAGAGCTGGGACGAGCTGGGCCGCGCCCGCGCCCGGCTGAAGTGGGACGAGGCGTTCGTCGTGCAGGTCGCGCTGGCGCAGCGCCGGCTGGCCGCCGCCGCGCTCCCGGCCAAGCCGCGCCCGCCGTCCTTCGGCGGCGTCCTCGCCGAGTTCGACGCCCGGCTGCCGTTCGAGCTGACGAAGGGCCAGCGCGAGGTGGGCGACGAGATCGCCGCCGACCTCGCCCTCGAACACCCCATGCACCGCCTCCTGCAGGGCGACGTCGGCGCCGGCAAGACCGTGATCGCGTTGCGGGCGATGCTGCAGGTGGTCGACGGCGGCGGGCAGGCGGCGCTGCTCGCGCCCACCGAGGTGCTCGCGCAGCAGCACTACCGGTCGATCACCGGGATGCTCGGCGACCTGGCGCAGGCGGGGCAGATCGGCGGCGCCGAGAACGCCACCCGGGTCGCGCTGCTCACCGGGTCGCAGGGGGCGAAGGCGCGCAAGGCGGCGCTGCTGGACGCGGCGTCCGGCGCGGCCGGGATCGTCGTCGGCACGCACGCGCTGCTGCAGGAGACCGTGCAGTTCGCCGATCTCGGCCTCGTGGTGGTGGACGAGCAGCACCGGTTCGGCGTCGAGCAGCGGGACGCGCTGCGCGAGAAGGTCGACGGCGGCCGTCCGCACGTGCTGGTGATGACGGCGACGCCGATCCCGCGGACGGTGGCGATGACGGTGTTCGGCGACCTGGAGACGTCGGTGCTGGGGCAGTTGCCCGCGGGCCGTTCGGAGATCCGGACGCACGTGGTGCCGCCGGAGCGGCCGAACTTCCTCGCGCGGACGTGGGAGCGCATCCGGGAGGAGGCCGCGCAAGGGCGGCAGATCTACATCGTCTGCCCGCGCATCGGGGAGAAGGAGGGCGACGAGGGCGACGCCGTCGCCGCCGACGAGGACGGCCGCCGGTCCCCGCTCGGCATCATGGAGCTGCTGCCGCAGCTGGAGGAGCTGCTGGCCGGGCTGCGGATCGGCGTCCTGCACGGCAAGCTCCACCCCGACGAGAAGGAAGCGGTGATGCGCCGCTTCACCGAGCGGGAGCTGGACGTCCTGCTCGCGACCACGGTGATCGAGGTCGGCGTGGACGTGCCGAACGCCACCGTGATGGTGATCATGGACGCGGACCGGTTCGGGGTGTCGCAGCTGCACCAGCTGCGCGGGCGGGTCGGGCGCGGCTCGCTGCACGGGCTGTGCCTGCTCGTGACCGACGCCGAGCCGGGGAGCAGGGCGCGCGAGCGGCTGGACGCGGTGGCCTCGACGACCGACGGGTTCGAGCTGTCCCGGCTCGACCTGGAGCAGCGGCGCGAGGGCGACGTGCTGGGGGCCGCGCAGGCGGGCCGCGCGTCCAGCCTCCGGCTGCTCACGCTGCAGCGCGACGAGGACGTCATCCGGGACGCCCGGGACGAGGCGACGTCGCTGGTCGAGGCCGACCCGGACCTGTCCGGCCACCCGGGCCTGGCGACCGTGCTGGCGTCGCTGCTGGACGAGGACCGCGCCGGCTTCCTGGAAAAGACGTAATTCCTACCTATTAAGTTGACTTTGGGGGCGTTCGCCGCCACCATGGACGTGTGACCCCCACCGTGGCCCTCATCGCCCGGCTGCACGTCGACCTCCGGCGCGTGGCCAGCGCCCTGTGTTCCCGTCGCTGATCCCGCCACGGGCCCGGCGCCCGCCAGGCCCGCTCAGGACCGACGGCTTCCAGGAGGCCACACCATGACGATCACCCGTCTCGACGACGTGGAGGAATCCCTCCGCGCCCCCGACCCCGCGACCCGCGCCGCCGCCGTCACCGCGCTCTCCGCGGCCGTCCGCGCCGGCGACGCGCCGCGCGGCGCCGGAGACACCCTCGCCTGGGCGCTCGCCGACGACGACGAGCAGGTCCGCGCCGCCGCCGCCGACGCGCTCCGCCGGCTCCCCGAGCTGTACATCGGCGAGGACGGCATCGGCGCGCTGCGGCTCGCCGCCGCCCGCGGCCGCGACCCGCTCGTCCGCGACACCGCCGCCGAACTGCTCGCGATCCTCGCCCGGGGCGCCGGCGAGCTGTACGCGCAGGGCCTGCAGGACGACGAGCCGCAGGTCCGCATCCAGGCCGTGCTCGGGCTCGCCGCGCTGGGCGCCGTGCCGGAGGTCGCCGACGCCGCCGACGACCCGTCCCGCGAGGTGCGGGTCGCCGTCGCCGAAGGGCTCGCCCGGCTCGCCGGCCCGGCTGCCCTGACCGCGCTGGAGCACCTGCTCGGCGACCACGACCCGGTCGTCCGCATGGCCGCCCTCGACGCCGCGGCCGAGCTGGGCGTCCCCGAGCAGCTGGAGTCCCGCGTGGCGGCGTCCACCGCCCACGCCGGCTGGCAGGTGCGCCGCCGCGCCGTGCGCGCGCTCGGCAAGGCGCGGGCCGACGCCGCGATCCAGCCGCTCGTCCTGGCCCTCGGCGACCGCGTCGTCGACGTGCGCCGCGCCGCCGTCCGGGCCCTGGAGCAGTGGGCGGCCGACCGTCCCGAGGTCCTCACGGCCCTGACCGAATCGCTCACCGACCCGGACCCGGGTGTGCGCACCCAGGTCCGCTGGGCGCTCGCGTAGGCGTACGCGAGCGTGCGGGCGGACCGCCGGCGTGGCACGGCGCCGGCGGCCCGCCCGCTCCCCACCGCGCCGGTCTCGATGCGGGCGGGACGTTCTGGGGTGGGACGCCCTGCTCGCTTCAAGGTCGGCGCGGCACGGGCGCCGCGACGGACCGGAACCGAGAACTCACCGACGATCACCGACGTCTAACGTGATACCGGAAGGTAAGGGCCGGACGGTGCCCGCGCGGGTAGGTGTTCCCGTGGCGGGTCCACGCGACGGAGGAGGGCCGATGACGCCCGTTGCCCCACTGCGCCCGAGCGACCCGGTGCGGCTGGGGCGCTACGAGCTGCTCGGGCGGCTCGGCGAGGGCGGGCAGAGCGTCGTCTACCTGGGCCGCCGCGACGACGGGATGCACGGGGCGGTCAAGCTGCTGCACGCCCAGCTGAGCCGCAGCCCCGAGTGGCGGGCCCGGTTCCAGCGCGAGCTGAGGCTCATCGAGCGGGTCGCCGGGTTCTGCACCGCTCAGGTCGTCGACGCCGACGTGTCCGGGGAGACGCCGTACGTCGTCAGCGAGTACGTGCCCGGTCCGTCGCTGACCGGGCTGGTCAACGAGCGGGGTCCGCGCGTGGGCACCGACCTGGACCGGCTGGCCATCGGCACGGTCACCGCGCTCGCGGCGATCCACCGGGCGGGGATCCTGCACCGCGACTTCAAGCCGTCGAATGTGCTGATGGGGCCGGACGGCCCGCGCGTCATCGACTTCGGCATCGCGCGCGTCATCGGCGCCTCGGCGGCCAAGGGCAGCGGCGTCGTCGGGACGCCGTCGTACATGGCGCCCGAGCAGGTGACCGACGCCGAGCTCGGCACCGGCGTCGACATGTTCACCTGGGCCGCGACGATGCTGTTCGCGGCGACCGGGCGGCACCCGTTCGGCAACGACTCGATCTCCGCGGTGTTCAACCGGATCCTGCACCAGGAGCCGGACCTCTCGCCGCTGCCCGGGACGCTGCGCGGCGCCGTCGCCGCCTGCCTGGCCAAGGACCCGGCGCGTCGCCCCGAGGCGCAGCAGGTGCTGCTCGGCCTGATCGGCCGCGACCCCTCGTCCGCGCCGCGGAACGGCGCCGCGCTGAGCACCGGCGCGCAGCTGGCCGGCGACCGGCGGACCCCGCCCGCGCCGGACCGGTCCGCGACGGCGGGGACGGGACCGGAGCCGGCGACACCGGAGACGGTTCCCCGCGCGCGGAGCCGCGCGGGCCGCCGGGTGGCGCTCGTCGCCGTGCCGCTGGCCGTCCTCGCCGCCGGCGGGACGGCCTGGGCCCTGGTGGCGCACGGCTCTCCGGACGCGCCCGCCAAGGCGTCCACCGACCAGGCGGCCCCGTCCGCGGCGGCGGCCTCGGCGATCGCCCCGGCCGCGCAGGCGGTCACGTCGGTGCTCAGCTTCGACCACTCCTCGCTCGACCGGAACGTGGCGGCCGCGCACCAGGTGTCGACGCCCCGCTACGGCGCCGACTACGACCGGCAGCTCGCGGCCAGCGGCTACCGCAAGGAGCTCGAGGACAAGAAGGGGTCGGTGGCCACGGACGTCGTCGACTCCGCGGTCGTCGGCGCGACCACGGACAAGGTCACCGTGCTGTCGCTGGTCAAGCGGACGGTGCGGGCCGAGAACGCCTCGCCGCGGCAGCTGGCGGATCCCATGCGCGCGACCATGGTCAAGCAGGGGGACCGGTGGCTTCTCGACACCCTCTACACGCTCAAGGCGGGGTCGCAGCGCGCCGACACGTCGGGGTCCGCGTGGCCGGGCGCGCAGGCGCGCGGCGCTCTCGGCGCCGCCTACGCGGATCCGTCCGTCGCGTCCGGGACGCCGGTGGAGGTGGGCCTGCGCTCCGGTGACCGGCCCGGAACGCTGTCCGCGCTCGTCGCCGTCGGCGACTGCAAGGGCGCGTGCACCGACAAGGACCCGATCTCGTTCCGCCGTCTGCTGCTGCAACGTTCCGGCGGCACGTGGAAGGTGACGTCCTCCGAACGGCTCTGACGCCGGAACGGCCCGGGGGCGCCCGGTACGGCGCGCCCCCGGAACGTGCGGCGCGTCAGGACTCGCGTGCGGCGGCCCGCCTGCGGGTCGCGGCGATCGCCACGCCGCCGGCCGTGATCGCGGCCAGGCCGAGTGCGGCGATGGGCAGCGCGTCCGTGCCGGTGAACGGCAGGCCCTTCTTCGGGACGAACGCCGAGGCCGTGGCCCCGGAGCCCAGCCCGCCGTGGGCGGACGGCAGGTCGGGCAGCAGCGGCGCCGACGGCGGCAGCGCGGGCGGCGCCGGGGCGGGGCTCGGCGGAGTGGGGCTCGTGGGCGGCGGAGGGGTGGGCGGCGAGGGCGGCAGCGGCGACGTCGGCGGCGGCGTAGGCGGCGTAGGCGGTGGGGTCGGCGGGCTGGGCGGAGTGGGCGCCTGCGCGCAGCCGCCGCCGATGCACGCGCCGAGGTTCAGGTGCGCCGACACGGGTGTGCCGCTCGCAGGGGCGAGCCCGACGGCGAGCTCCGTGTGCCCCTGGACCAGCTGCCGGCCCGCCGACAGGGTGCCGCCGGTCGCCACCTTCAGGTTCGCGCTTCCGGCCGCCGTCGTGGCGTGGCCGTCCACGCGTGCGCCGGCCCTGAGGGTGGCGTCGTTCAACCCCACGCTCGCACCGGTCCGGAGCCGGAGGCCGGCGTCGCCGCCGGGCGTCCTGACGCCCGCCCCCAGGTCGAGACCGGCGCCGACGGTGTTCGTGCGCTGGTCGTAGGCGAGGGTGGCGGACAGGTGGACGTCCAATGCGGGCGCCGCCGGCTTCGCCTTCTTGACGGACGCGGCCGGCCTGGCGTGCTTCTCGGCCTTCTTCGGGGCGGCCCTCTTCGGGGCCGCCTTCGCGGGATGGCGAAGCTTGACGGGATGGGCCGGGCGCTTGTGGGCGTGCGCCGGAACCTTGGCGGACGCGAGCCGGAGGGGGGAGTGTTCGGCGGGGGGCCGGGAGGTGTCGGCGTTCGACACGCCGCTCATGGCGGCGATGCCGAGCACCGTCGCCCCGGCCGTCACCGCGATTCTCCTACCGTGGTGCACGGGTGCTCCTGAGGGGATGGGTTGCACAACCTGCGAGCACGTTTACACGTCAGGTAGTCGAAGTGAACCGCGATCCCCGTATTTGGGGAGACGTTCACAACGGTCCCAGCGGTCGTTTGTGCACCTTCTTCAACGACTGGTCCTGGTCGGCCGAGTCAGTACGCCGAGTCGGAGCCGCCGGGAGCCGGGGAGAGCCCGGCGCGGCGGGTCCTCCGGTCCTGCGAGACTGGACCGATGACCAGGGTCATCGCGGGCAGCGCGGGGGGACGGCGGCTGGCCGTCCCGGCGGGAAAGGACACCAGGCCGACGAGCGACCGGGCGCGGGAAGGGCTGTTCTCCACCGTGCAGGCGCTGCTCGGGCCGCTGGACGGGCTGCGCGTCGCCGACCTGTACGCCGGGTCGGGCGCGGTCGGGCTGGAGGCGCTGTCGCGGGGCGCGGCGCACGCCCTGCTCGTCGAGTCGCACCCGCGGGCGCTGAAGGTGATCCGGCAGAACGCCGCCGCGCTCGGGCTGCCGGGGGCCGTCCCGCTCGGCGAGAAGGCGGAGCGGCTCGCGCGCACCGCGCCGGACGAGCCCTACGACCTGATCTTCGCCGATCCGCCGTACGCGCTGCCGGACGCCGCCGTCACCGGATTGCTGGAGGACCTGCGCGACCACGGCTGGGCGGCCGCCGACGCGCTGGTCGTCGTCGAGCGTTCGACCCGCGGCCCTGATCTGGTCTGGCCGGACGGATTCGAGGGGGAGCGGGATCGACGGTACGGGGAGGCCGTGTTCTGGTACGGCCGGGCGGTCGGAGGCTGAACGTCCGCTGAACGTCCGCCGGAGGTTCCCTGGGAGTACGGAGGCGCGGCGGGTCGTGCGGCGCCGCGCGGGTAGGTGTCGGGCATGAGACCCGGGATCGACCGCGCCTTGGGCGCCACGTGGGTCGTCGCGCTCGTGATGACGGTCGCCCTGCTCGCCAACGTGACCTACGTGCAGGGGTTCCAGGCGCAGGATCTGCGGGACAGCAGCCTCAACGCGCGCCGCCTGCTGGACCGCAACAAGGTCGAGCGCGGCACGATCGTCGCGGACGGGCAGCGGCTGGCCTGGTCCGAGCTCACCTCGGACGACAAGACCTATCAGCGGCACTACGCCGACAGCAAGATCTTCTCCCCGGTCACGGGGTACTTCTCGCCCTTCACCCAGACCGGGCTGGAGGGCGCCGAGAACCACTTCCTGGACGGCAGCGACGCGCGGCTCGCCACGACCAACCTGGTCGACAAGCTCATCGGCAAGAAGATCCCCGGCGGCACCGTCGAGACGACGATCAACGTGAAGGCGCAGCGCGCCGCCTACGAGGCACTGCAGGCCACCGGCGCGCGCCGTGCCGCGGCCGTCGCGATCGACGCCGGGACCGGCGCGATCCTGGTGATGGCCTCGACGCCGTCCTACGACGCCAACGACGTCTCGGTGCTGAGCGGGGACAAGGCGCAGGCCGCCTTCAAGGAGCTGAACTCCGAGCCGCTCAAGCCGCTGCTGGACAAGGCGACCGGCGAGGTCTACCCGCCCGGCTCCACGTTCAAGACGATCGTCGCCTCCACCGCCCTGAACGCGGGCAAGAGCGAGGACTCGCAGGTCCGCGCCGGACGCAGCTACCAGGCGCCGGGCGGCGGGCAGCCGATCAACAACGACGCCGGCGACATCGGCGGCGAGTGCGACGAGAACCCGATCCCGCTGATCGACGCCTACGCCCAGTCCTGCAACACCACGTTCGCCTACATGGGCGGGCAGAGCCCGGGCAACGCGGCCGTCCGCGCGCAGGCGCGCAAGTTCGGGTTCGGCGACCGGATCGAGATCGAGGACGGGATGTCCGCCGCGCCCAGCTCGTTCCCCCAGACCGACCAGCCGGTGCTCAGCGCGCTCGGCTCGATCGGGCAGGGCAGCACCGTCGCCACGCCGCTGCAGATGGCGCTGGTCGCCGCCGGCGTGCTGAACGACGGCAAGATCATGAAGCCGTACCTGGCGGACAAGCTGCGCGCCTCCAGCGGCACCGTGGTCGACCGGGCGCACCAGGACGTGCTGGCCCGGCCGCTGACGTCCGACCAGGCGGGCCAGATGCGGGACCTGATGGAGGCCGTCGTCAAGAAGGGCACCGGCAAGACGCTGCAGGGCACCTCGGTGCTCGGCGGCAAGACCGGTACGGCCGACGTGGCGAACGCCTCCTACAACGACCGGTGGTTCATCGGCTTCGGACCCCGGCCGGACGCCAAGTACGCGGTCGCGGTGATGACCGAGAAGTCCGGCTACGGCATCGAGTCCGGACCGATCGCGGCGAAGATCATCGATGCGCTGGGCGGCTGACCCCCGCCTGCGGGCGACCGGCGGGCGCCCGCGGGCGCCGGGGCGCCGCGAGCGCGCGGACGGCCGCGGCGAGCCCGGGTGAAAGCGGGCCGAACCGGATTTGGTACGTTCGCGCCGCAGGTCAGAAACCGGGACCGAAGGGGTTCGCGCCGTGCGCCGTGTCGTCTGTCCGGGATCGTTCGACCCCGTTACCAACGGGCACCTCGACATCATCAGCCGCGCCTCCCGCCTCTATGACGAGGTGGTGGTGGCCGTGCTGATCAACAAGAACAAGAAGAGTCTCTTCACCGTCGACGAGCGCGCCGACATGATCACGGCCGTGGTCAAGGAGTACGGCAACGTCAAGGTGGACAAGTTCTACGGGCTGACCGTGGACTACTGCAAGGAGCAGGACATCCCGGTGATCGTCCGGGGGCTGCGGGCCGTCAGCGACTACGAGTACGAGCTGCAGATGGCGCAGATGAACCACCGCATCGCGGGCGTGGAGACCCTGTTCATGGCGACCAACCCCGAGTACGCCTTCCTGTCCTCCAGCCTGATGAAGGAGGTCGTGAAGTTCGGCGGCGACATCTCCGGCCTCGTCCCCGACAGCGTGCACGACCGGCTGGTGGAGCGCCTCCAGCAGCAGGCGTAGCGGCCGGCCCCGGCAGCGGTCTCCGGGGCCCGCCGCAGGTGGCGGGGACCGCGAGTTGGGGGCATCGCCCGGTCTTCGGTACCCTGGGACATCGGCCATCACCGGCGGCCGCAGTTCGCCATGCCTCACGAAAGCAGGATTCCGCTGACTCGCCTCGATCCCAACGCCCCGCTCGTGCTCGACACCCGAGCTCTCAGCAGGCAACCCGGGTCGTCGCGGGAGATGCGCCTGTCCGTGCCGGCCCCGGAGGACTTCGGCGTCGAGATGGTGGGCGTCCCCGAGGGCGCCGCGATCGAGCTGGACCTGCGGCTCGAGGCGGTGCTGGAGGGGGTGCTCGTCACCGGTACGGCGACGGTCCCCCTGGAGGGGGAGTGCGCCCGCTGCCTCGACCCGATCGCCTCGTCCTTCGAGGCGGACTTCCAGGAGCTCTTCGTCTATCCTGACACCCGCTCCGGCGGGAACGCCGAGGACGACGAACTCCGCCTCGAGGACGACCTGATCGACCTCGAGCCGGTGCTACGGGACGCGGTGCTGCTCGCGCTGCCGCTCTCGCCGCTGTGCCGGGACGACTGTCCCGGGCTGTGCGCGGAGTGCGGCGCACGGCTGGCCGACGACCCGGACCACCACCACGACGTCGCCGACCCGCGTTGGGCGGCGCTGCAGGACCTCGCCGGCGAGCCCTCGCCGGAGCCTCCCGAGGGGGGACGCGGGGACTCCGGTCCCCGTGGATCAGTCGACCAACAAGGAAAGCAGGAGGGCTGACGTGGCCGTCCCGAAGCGGAAGAAGTCGCGCAGCAACACGCGGCACCGGCGCTCGCAGTGGAAGGCCACCGCGCCGACCCTCGTCGAGTGCCCGACGTGCCGTGACAAGAAGCTGCCCCACACCGCGTGCGCGACGTGCGGCACCTACGACCGGCGGCAGGTCATCGCCCCGTCGGCCTGAGCCTTTTCGCATCCTCGGGGGGCGGATCCGCCGGCGGCGCGCCACACGCGCGGCGCCGGCGCCCGCCCCTCGCGGGTGCGCGGCAACCCCGACCACCCGGCGCGTGACGTCGGCGTGGTGAGCGGCGCGGACCCTGCGCCCGGAGCCGTGGTGCACGCCGGGATGACCGACCGGCGCGCACCTCGTCTTCGCGGACGGCGTCCTTCCGGGGCGACCCGGACGCGTCGTGCTTGCTCGCCGTCGCGGCCTCCACGGCCGCCGCGCCCCTGCGGCGACCGCGCCCTGCGCGGAGCCCGGCCTGCGAGGAGGGCCTGTGAGCAAGAAGTCGTCCGACCCCGCCCCCGACCGCGCGGAGCTGTCCCGCGCCCTCGGCGTGGAGGTCACCCCCGACCTGCTGGAACGGGCGCTGACGCACCGTTCGTACGCCTACGAGAACGGCGGCCTGCCCACCAACGAGCGGCTGGAGTTCCTCGGCGACTCGGTGCTCGGCCTGGTCGTCACCGACACGCTGTTCCGGGGGCACCCCGACCTGCCCGAGGGGCAGCTGGCCAAGCTGCGCGCCGCCGTGGTGAACATGCGGGCGCTGGCCGGCGTCGCGCGCGCGCTCGGCGTCGGCGCGCACATCCGGCTCGGCCGGGGCGAGGAGGGCACCGGCGGCCGCGACAAGGCCTCGATCCTCGCCGACACGCTGGAGGCGCTGATCGGCGCCGTCTACCTCGACCAGGGGCTGGACGAGGCGTCCGCGCTCGTGCACCGGCTGTTCGACGCGCTGATCGCCCGGTCGGCCGGGCTCGGCGCCGGGCTGGACTGGAAGACCTCGCTGCAGGAGCTGACCGCGGTCGAGGAGCTGGGCGTCCCCGAGTACCACGTCGTCGAGAGCGGCCCCGACCACCAGAAGACGTTCCGCGCCTCGGTGCGGGTCGGCGGGACGACCTACGGCGACGGTGAGGGCCGCAGCAAGAAGGAGGCCGAGCAGCACGCCGCCGAGGCCGCCTGGAACGCGATCCGCGAGATCGTCGTCGCGCGGGAGGCCGGCGAGCAGGCCGCCGGCCCGGACCGGCCCGAGCTGCCCGGCCCGGACGAGGCCGCCGCGGCGGAGCCGGGCGAGCAGCCGAAGGCCCGCCGGGCGGGCGCCAACGGGTCGCGCTCGGCGGGGCTCGCCGGTGCCTGAGCTCCCCGAGGTCGAGGTCGTCCGGCGGGGACTGGACCGCTGGACGGCCGGCCGGACGATCGCCGCCGCGGAGGTGCTGCACCCGCGGTCGGTCCGCCGGCACGAGGCGGGCCCGGCCGACTTCGCCGGGCGGCTCGCCGGGCGCACCGTGCTGAGCCCGCGCCGCCGCGGCAAGTACATGTGGCTGCCGCTGCGCGCCGGCGCGCAGGACGAGCCGGGGGAGGCGCTGCTCGCCCACCTCGGGATGAGCGGGCAGCTGCTCGTCGGCAAGCCCGACCGGGAGCGCGAGAAGCACCTGCGGGTCCGGATGGTCTTCGACGACGGCGGTCACGACCTGCGCTTCGTCGACCAGCGGACGTTCGGGCACCTGATGGTGACCGAGCTCGTGCCGGACGCGTTCGACGCCGGCGCGCTCGTCCCCGAGCCGATCGTGCACATCGCCGCGGACCCGCTGGAGGAGGCCTTCGACGCGGAGGCGTTCTACCGGGCGCTGCGCCGCCGCAAGACCGGGATCAAACGTGCGCTGCTCGACCAGTCGCTGATCAGCGGGGTCGGCAACATCTACGCCGACGAGGCGCTGTGGCGGGCGAGGCTGCACTGGGCGCGGCCGACCGAGACCATGACGCGGGCGGAGGCCGCCCGCGTGCTGGAGGCAGCCAGGGAGGTCATGGGGGCCGCCCTGGCCGTCGGCGGCACCTCGTTCGACGGCCTGTACGTCGACGTCGACGGGGAGAGCGGCTACTTCGAGCGGTCGCTGGAGGCCTACGGCCGCCGCGACGAGCCCTGCCGCCGCTGCGGGACGCCGATCCGGCGCGACGAGTTCATGAACCGTTCGTCCTACAGCTGCCCGGTGTGCCAGCCGAAGCCCCGCCGCGCGCGGTACTAGGCTTCCCGGGTGCGCGATCGAGGGGACGCCATGGACGACCGGGAGCAGGAGACCGTGCGGCTGACCGCGTGGGTGCGGGGGCACGTGCAGGGGGTCGGTTTCCGCTGGTGGGTGCGCTCGCGGGCGCTGGAGCTGGGCCTGGCGGGCAGCGCGGCGAACCTGGCCGACGGGCGCGTCGAGGTCGTGGCGGAAGGCCCGCGTGAGCGCTGCGAGCTGCTGCTGGACCTGCTGGCGGGCGATGCGCCCGGCGGCGTGCCGGGCCGGCCGGGCAAGGTCACGGGCGTGGCGCGGCGGTGGAGCGAGCCGCGCGGCGAGGCCGCCGGTTTCCTGGAACGGTGACCGGGTAGGGAGTTCCGGTTTTTACCTGCTAAACTAGTAGAGGAAGGTTGTTACCGGCCTGTGATGTCCGTCTTGACCAGGACACCGGCCGGTGCGACTCTAGACGGTACGCGCACCGACTTCAGTTGCTTATCGTGCGCGATCCCTGCTGGTTACTCAGCGTGGAGGACCCTTAGTCATGGCGAAGGCTCTACTCGGCCACGTCGGCGGTCCCGACCCCCGGATGGTCGCGGAGATGCGGCGCCTGCAGCAGCGCGTACGTGACCTGGAGGCCGAACTCGTACGGCTCCAGGCGGAGAACGACGCGCTTGCGACGGCGACGGACGACGACGTGATGTCGCTTGCGGTGAAGGACCGTGAACCAGCGCTGACCTGATCGGCGCCTTTATTCTCGAAGTGGACACAGGGGACGCCGCTCACCAGGCGTCCCTTCTGTTTTGCCCGTCGCCGGCCGTCCGTTCCGGCGACCCGTCCGTCCAGGTGGTCAATGGTGCGGCGGGCCGCGGAACGGTCGGCCTCCGGTCAAACCTTCGTCCCTTTTCGGTCTGACCGGCTTCGAGTGCTCCGCGGCGTCCGCCGCATTAACGGGCATGTGTCCGGCGTCCCGGGTCCCGCCCCGAATCCGCCTCCCGTCCGTGCGGGTGCCGTGCCCGCACCGCCCGCGGCCGGTATCGTTCGTTCGGATTCCCGGAGCCGGCAGCGCAGGAGGAGGACGACGGGCGCGTGTACCTGAAGACCCTGACGCTGCGCGGCTTCAAGTCCTTCGCGTCCTCGACGACGCTGAAGTTCGAGCCGGGCATCACCGCGGTCGTCGGCCCGAACGGGTCGGGCAAGTCCAACGTCGTGGACGCGCTGGCGTGGGTGATGGGCGAGCAGGGCGCCAAGTCGCTGCGCGGCGGCAAGATGGAGGACGTCATCTTCGCCGGCACCGCCAGCCGGGCGCCGCTCGGCCGCGCCGAGGTCGTGCTGACGATCGACAACGCCGACGGCGCGCTGCCGATCGACTACACCGAGGTCACGATCAGCCGGCTGATGTTCCGGTCCGGGTCCAGCGAGTACGCGATCAACGGCGACTCGTGCCGGCTGCTGGACATCCAGGAGCTGCTGTCGGACTCCGGCATCGGCCGCGAGATGCACGTCATCATCGGGCAGGGGCAGCTCGACCGCGTCCTGCACTCCGGCGCCGAGGGCCGCCGCGCGGTCATCGAGGAGGCGGCCGGCGTCCTCAAGCACCGCAAGCGCAAGGAGAAGGCGCTGCGCAAGCTGGACGCGATGCAGGCCAACCTCGCCCGCGTCCAGGACCTCACCACCGAGCTGCGCCGCCAGCTGAAGCCGCTCGGCAAGCAGGCCGAGATCGCCCGCCGCGCCGCCGTCATCCAGGCCGACCTGCGCGACGCCCGGCTGCGGCTGCTCGCCGACGACATGGTCACCCTGCGCACCAGGCTGGAGCAGGAGGCCGCCGACGAGGCCGCCATCCGCGAGCGCCGCACCGAGACCGAGCGCGCGCTGAACGAGGCGCAGGAGCGCGAGGGTGTGCTGGAGGCCGAGGAGGCCGAGCAGGCGCCCGAGCTCGCGCAGGCGCAGGACACCTGGTTCCGGCTGTCGGCGCTCAAGGAGCGGCTGCGCGGCGTCGCCGACCTTGCCGCCGAGCGGCACCGCAACGCCTCCGAGGCGCGCGAGGAGGAGCGGCGCGGCCGCGACCCCGAGGACATGGAGCGCGAGGCCGCCGAGATCCGCGAGCAGGAGGAGATGCTCCGCGCCGCTCTCGACGAGGCGCAGGACGCCCTGGCCGGCGCGGTGCAGGAGCGCACCGGCGCCGAGGAGGCCCTCGCCGCCGAGGAGCGCCGGCTGCAGGCCGCCGCCCGCGCCGCCGCCGACCGCCGCGAGGAGCTGGCCCGGCTGCGCGGCCGCGTCGAGGCGCTGCGCAGCAGGGCGCAGGCGGGCCGCGCGGAGATCGGCCGGCTCGCGGACGCGCGGGACGAGGCCGGGCAGCGCGCCGAGACCGCGCAGGCCGAGTTCGAGGCGTTCGAGGCCGAGGTCGTCGAGGACCCGGCGCTCGCCGCCGAGCACGAGGCGGCGCAGCAGGCGCTCGCCGCCGCCAAGGACGCCGCCGAGGCCGCCCGCGCCGCCGTCGACGAGCCGCGCCGCGCGCTCAAGGAGGCGCGGTCCGCCGTCGCCGCCGCCCGGTCCGCCGACCAGGCCGCGCAGAAGAGGGTCACCGCGCTGCAGGCCCGGATCGAGGCGCTGAACCTGACGCTCGCGAGCGCGGCCGACGGCGGCGAGGCGCTGCTCGCGGCCGGCGCCGACGGCTCGGTCGAGGGCGTGCTCGGCACGGTCGCCTCGCTGCTGACCGTCCGTCCGGGATACGAGACCGCGGTGGCCGCCGCACTGGGCGACGCCGCGCAGGCCATCGCCGTCGGGTCGCTCGACACCGCCGAGGCCGCGCTGGGGCTCCTGCGCGCCCGCGACGCCGGCCGCGCCGGGCTGCTCGTCGGCGGGGGAGACCCCGACCGGTCCGAGCGCGTGCCGGGCGTCGACCACGCGGCCGACGCGGTGACCGTCCCCGACGCGGTGCGTCCCGCGCTGGAGCACCTGCTGCGCGGCGTCGCGGTGGTGGACGACGTTCCCGCCGCCGCCGCGCTCGTCCGCCGCGAGCCCGCGCTGCGCGCCGTCACCCGCGACGGCGACCTCGTCGGCGCGCACTGGGCGCAGGGCGGCCCCGCCGGCGGCGGGCAGAGCCTGCTGCAGATGCGCGCCACCCTCGACCAGGCCACCGAGGACCTCGCCGCCGCGGAGACCGCCGCCGAGACCGCCGCCGAGGAGCTCACCGCCGCGGCGGAGGCCGAGCAGTCCGCCCAGACGGCCCTGGACGCGGCGCAGGCCGCCGCCAACCAGTCCCAGACCGGGGTGAACCAGGCCCAGGCCGAGCTCGACCGGGTCCGCGCGCGGGTCCGCGAGTTCGACGCGCAGGCCGCGCAGGAGGCCAAGCGCGCCGCCCGGCTGGAGGCCGACGTGCGCGCCGCGCGCGGCGAGGCCGAGCGGCTCACCAAGGCGCTCGACGCGGCGAACGAGTCGCTGGAGCGCGACACCGAGGCCGCCGAGGAGCTGGCGATGCGGCTCGCCGAGTCGGAGGAGGCCGCGGAGGTCGCCGACGAGGCCGGGGACGACACCGACGCCCGCGACGAGCTCGCCGAGCGCTGCCGGGTGCTGCGCTCGGCGGAGATGGAGGCGCGGCTGTCCGTCCGCACCGCCGAGGAGCGCGTCCAGGCCATCACCGGGCGCGCCGACGCGCTGGAGCGCGGCGCCCGCCGCGAGCGCGAGGAGCGGGCCCGCGCCGCCGAGCGCCGCGCCCGCCGCGAGGTCCAGGCCAGGACCGCCAAGGCCGTCCTCAAGGCCGCGCGGACGGCGCTGGAGCGGATCGAGCTGTCGCTGGCCGCCGCGGTCCGGCGGCGGGAGGCGGCCGAGCAGGCCAAGGCGGCCCGCGAGGCCGAGCTGAAGGTCGTGCGCACCCAGGTCCGGGAGCTGTCGGGCACGCTGGAGCGCCTGGTCAACGTCGTGCACGGCAACGAGGTCGCGCGCGCCGAGCAGCGGCTGCGCCTCGAGCAGCTCGAACAGCGCGCGCTGGAGGAGTTCGGCCTGGAGGTCGACTCCCTCGTCAACGAGTACGGCCCCGAGCAGCCCGTCCCGCCCGACCCCGACCTGGGGGAGGACGCCGTGCCCGTGCCGTACGTCCGGGCCGTCCAGGAGAAGCGCGCCAAGGCCGCCGAGCGCCAGCTCAACCAGCTCGGCAAGGTCAACCCGCTCGCGCTGGAGGAGTTCGCGGCCCTGGAGGAGCGGCACGCGTTCCTCACCTCCCAGCTGGACGACCTGAAGAAGACCCAGCGGGAGCTGCTCGCCCTGGTCAAGGAGGTCGACGACCGGGTGCAGCAGGTGTTCGCCGCCGCCTACGACGACACCGCCCGCGAGTTCGAGCGGATCTTCGCGCGGCTGTTCCCCGGCGGCGAGGGCAGCCTGTCGCTGACCGAGCCGGAGGACATGCTGGCCACCGGCGTCGAGGTCGCGGCCCGCCCGCCCGGCAAGAAGGTCAAGCGCCTGTCGCTGCTGTCGGGCGGCGAGCGGTCGCTGGTCGCGATCGCGTTCCTGGTCGCGGTGTTCAAGGCCCGCCCGTCGCCGTTCTACGTGCTGGACGAGGTCGAGGCCGCGCTGGACGACACCAACACCCAGCGGCTCATCACCGTGTTCGAGGAGCTGCGCGAGTCGTCCCAGCTCATCGTCATCACGCACCAGAAGCGCACCATGGAGGGCGCCGACGCCCTCTACGGCGTCAGCATGCGCGGCGACGGCGTCACCCAGGTGGTCAGCCAGCGGCTGCGCGAGCAGGAACGCGCCTGATCTTTCATTTGCTGACAATGCCGGGCCATTTCCGATGTGCGGCGCCATAGGGCGCCGTCTCGTCATGTGGACGCGTTGAAGTTATTTCCCGGTCCAATGGCGCACGCCCCGCCGGCATTCTCGCCGGTGACGGGTGAACAGGGGCCGCCACGTGCACCGACCGTGACGCGGCGGCGACGCTGGCGGCCTTGTGCCCCTCCCGGGGCATCCACTAGTCATGTGGCCCGTGGTTCCCCGGACTCCCTTCCCGGACACCCCGCCCGGGTGCGGCGGACCACTGGAGAGGCATGCTCGTGGACCCGCAGAACCTCAAAGATAATTTCGCTCAGGTGGGCGCCAACGGGATTGTCGTCGCCGAATATTTCTACGCCGATCTGTTCGCCCGGGAACCGCAGCTCAGGACCATGTTCCCGGCCGCGATGAGCAAGCAGCACGAGGTGCTGCTGGGCGCGCTGTCGCAGATCGTGTCGTCGGTCGACGACACCGACGCGCTCGTCCCGTTCCTGCAGGACCTCGGCCGCCGGCACCACGGTTTCGGCGTCGTCGCCGACCATTACGCCCCCGTCGGCGCCAGCCTGCTGGCGACCCTCGCCCACTTCAGCGGTCCCGACTGGAACGAGGAGCTGGAGCGGGACTGGGCCGCCGCCTACGGCCTGGTCGCCCAGGTCATGACGGAGGCCGCCGCCGAGCCCGTCGCCTGACCGCGGCGTGGACGCCCAGCGCCTCAAGGACAACTTCGCCGCCGTCGCCGAGCAGGGCGACGCCGTCGCGTTGTTCTTCTACTCCGACCTGTTCGTGCGCAACCCGCATCTGCGCGACATGTTCCCGATCGGGATGACGGGGCAGCGGGACAAGCTGCTGCGCGCCCTCGGCCAGATCGTCGCCAAGGTCGATGACCTGCCCGGCCTCGTCCCGTTCCTGCAGCAGCTCGGCCGCGACCACCGCCGGTTCGGGATCGTCGCCGAGCACTACCCGAACGTCGGGGCGAGCCTGCTCGCCACGCTCCGGCACTTCTCCGGCCCGGCCTGGACCGAGGACGTCGAAAGCGACTGGAACGCCGCCTACAGCCTGGTCGCCAAGGTCATGCTGGAGGCCGCCGACGAGAACGCGCTGTCCAGCCCCGCCTGGTGGAACGGCCAGGTCGTCGCGGCGGAACGGCGCCGCTTCGACATCGCCGTGCTGCGGATCCGGCCGGACCGCCCGCTGCCCTACGCGCCCGGGCAGTCCGTCGCGCTGGAGGTGCCGTCCCGGCTGCGGCACTGGCGGTACTACTCCATGGCGAACGCGCCCCGCCCCGACCACACCGTCGACTTCCACGTCCGGCTGGTGGACGGCGGGCCGGTCAGCCCCGTGCTGGTCCGCGCGACCCAGCCCGGCGACCGCGTCCGGATGGGGGCGCCGATCGGCACCCTCACGCTGGACGAGTCGTCCGACCGGGACGTGCTGCTCGTCGCGGGCAGCACCGGGCTGGCGCCGCTCAAGGCGATCCTGGAGCAGATCGCCGGCCGTCCCGCGCCGCCGCGCGTGCACCTGTTCTTCGGCGCCCGCGACCGCGACGGCCTGTACGACCTGGAGCACCTGAGCAAGCTGGCCGCCGAGCTGCCCTGGCTGACCGTCGTGCCCGCCGTGTCCGACGAGGCCGTGCCGGACGAACCGGGCGGGCACGGCTTCTCCGCGCTCCTGGGCTCGGGCGGCGGCTTCGGTCAGGCGGGCCCCGGTCAGGCGGGCCCCGGTCAGGCGGGCTTCGGCCAGGCCGGCCCCGGCCACGCGGGACCCGGCCACGCCCGGGCCGACCATGACGGCATCGAGTACGGCGACCTGCCCGACGTGGTCGCCAGGCGCGGCCCCTGGCCCGGGCACGACGCCTACGTGTGCGGGCCGGCGGCGATGGTCGAGCCCGCCGTCGAGCGGCTCGCCGCGGCCGGCGTCGCACGCGACCGCATCCGCCTGGAAACCTTCGCCGACGCACAGAGGTGACCGCCGTGAACTCCCCGAACCTGCCCGTCGTCCCCGACGGCTCCCGGCTGACCCCCGGCGAGCTGCAGTCGGTGGTGTTCGCGCGGGCCGCCCTCGGCCGCCGCGGCTACGACGAGGACCAGGTCCGCGGCTTCCTGCAGTACGTCGAGCGGGAACTCGTCCAGATCCTCAACCACAAGGCCGCGCTGGGCGAGGAGGTGAACCGGCTGCGCGCCCAGGCGGGCCGCGGCGGCGGTGTCATGGCGCCCGAGGACGCGCACTTCCAGGCCGTCCGGATCCTGTCGCAGGCCCAGCAGACCGCCGACCTGTACGTCGCCGACGCCGAGCGCTACACCCGCGAGCTGGCCCACGAGGCCCGGCTGCACCGGGAGGCGATCCTGTCGGACGCCAAGGGCCGCGCCGAGCAGCTGCTGGAGGACGCGCACCGCAAGGCCGCCGAGGTCGCCGACGCCGCGGTACGCTCGGTGCCGCCGCCCGCCGGCACGGCGCCCTCCGGGTCGCAGGCGGCGGGTGCGCTGCCGGACGACGAGCGGCGCGACCTGGAGCGCGAGATCGCCTACCTGCGCACCTACAGCGAGGTCTACCGCACCCATCTGCGCTCCTATCTGGAGGCCCTGCTGCGCAACGTCGACGAGTGGGAGAGCTCGGAGCGGGCATCGGTACCGGGGGAGACGCCGGGGCGGCCGCTCCGGGGCTGATCGAGCACGCCCGCGAGGGGCGTGCTCTTCGCGCGTGCTGAGAGCGGGGGCGGCCGGCGGGTGTTCGGCCCAGCGGCCCCCGTCTGGAAAACTGGGGACGCTATGGAATATGTGATCGTCATCGTCGCGCTGTGCGCGGTCGCGCTGATCGTCGGCGGGGTCACGCTGCTGCGCCGCCCGGTCCGCCGCCGCCGTCCGCCGGTCCCGCCCGCCGAGCGGCCGCCCGCCGAGCAGCACGGCGCGACCGCCGTCGACGAGGCGGAGGCCGCGGCCCCCACCCTCGAGCGCGCGCCGCCGACCGAGGCGCCGGCGCCGCCGCCCACCATCGAGATCGAGCAGCCGCCGCCCGGCGCGGGACGGCTCGTCCGGCTCCGGGCCCGGCTGGCCCGCTCCCAGAACGCGTTCGGCAAGACCCTCCTCGGGCTGCTGTCGCGCGACACCCTCGACGACGACGCCTGGGAGGAGATCGAGGACACCCTCATCACCGCCGACATGGGCGCCGCCGTCGCCCGCCAGGTCACCGACGACCTGCGCACCCGGGTGCAGGTGCTCGGCACCCGCAGCCCGGGGGAGGTCCGCGCGCTGCTCAAGGAGGAGCTGGTCAAGCAGATCGGCGCCGATCTGGACCGGTCCCTGCGCACCGAGCGGCACGGGGACCGCCCGGCGGTGCTGATGGTCGTCGGCGTCAACGGCACCGGCAAGACCACCACCTGCGGCAAGCTCGGCCGCGTCCTGGTCGGCGACGGCGGCACCGTGCTGCTCGGCGCCGCCGACACCTTCCGCGCCGCCGCCGCCGACCAGCTGGAGACCTGGGGCTCGCGGGTCGGCGCGCAGGTCGTCCGCAAGGACGAGGGCGCCGACCCGGCCAGCGTCGCCTTCGACGCGGTCAAGCAGGGCATCGACACCAAGGTCGACGTGGTGATCATCGACACCGCGGGCCGGCTGCACACCAAGACCGGGCTGATGGACGAGCTCGGCAAGGTCAAGCGGGTCGTGGAGAAGCAGGCCGAGGTGGACGAGGTGCTCCTCGTCCTGGACGCCACGACCGGGCAGAACGGCATGCAGCAGGCCCGCGTGTTCGCCGAGGTCGTCAACGTCACCGGCGTGGTGCTGACCAAGCTGGACGGCACCGCCAAGGGCGGCATCGTGGTGCAGGTGCAGCGCGAGCTGGGCGTCCCGGTGAAGCTGGTCGGCCTGGGGGAGGGCCCCGACGACCTGGCCCCCTTCGAGCCGGAGGCGTTCGTGGACGCGATCCTCGGGGACTAGCGCGCATCGGCCGCCCGGCGCCCCGCGACCCATTGCGGTCGCGGGGCGCCGGCCTTTTCGGCCGTCCGCGCGTTCCCTCCGGGCCATGACCCGCAGAAAAGGAAACCGTCACCCACTCCGGGGTAAGGCGGTGAGTGTTCCGAAACACTCCGGAAACATCCCGTGGAGGGGTTTCACACCCCGGAAACACCGGAGCCGTCCGGGCGAAACGGCCGCACAAGAATCTCTGAGCATCCACGTTTCCGGTCGAGGAGGGGCACTCTCCGAGATGAAGATCGATACAGGCGCGACCGCCTGGATGCTGGCGGCAGCGGCGCTGGTGCTGCTCATGACACCCGGGCTTGCCTTCTTCTACGGCGGCATGACCCGGGCCAAGAGCGTCCTCAACATGATGATGATGTCGTTCGGCGCCATCATCAGCGTCACCATCCTCTGGGTCCTCTTCGGGCACACCATCGCGTTCACCGACAACGGCAGTTCCTTCGTCAACAAGTTCATCGGCGGATTCGACGCCTTCGGACTGAAGGGCGTCGCGACGCAGGTGTCCGAAGGACTGCTGCCGGACCAGAGCGACAACATTCCGACCATGGTCTTCTCGATGTTCCAGCTGACGTTCGCGATCATCACGGTCGCGCTCATCAGCGGCGCCATCGCGGACCGTGCCAAGTTCGGCGCCTGGATGGTGTTCACCGTCGTCTGGGCCTCGCTGGTGTACTTCCCCGTCGCGCACTGGGTGTGGGGCACCGGCTGGCTGAACAAGCTCGGCATCGAGGACTTCGCGGGCGGCACCGTCGTGCACGTCAACGCCGGGGCCGCGGGCCTGGCGCTGGCGCTCGTGCTGGGCAAGCGGCGCGGCTGGCCGAAGGAGCCGATGCGGCCGCACAACCTGCCGTTCGTGCTGCTCGGCGTCGGCCTGCTGTGGTTCGGCTGGTTCGGCTTCAACGCCGGCTCCGAGCTCGCCGTGGACGGCACGACCGGCCTCGCCTTCATGAACACCCAGATCGCCACCGCGGTCGCCGCCGGCGCCTGGGCGCTGGTGGAGAAGCTGCGCGACGGCCACGCCACCACCCTCGGCGTCGCGTCCGGCGCCGTCGCCGGGCTGGTCGCGATCACCCCGGCGTGCGGGTTCATCGACCCCTGGGCGGCCATCGTCCTCGGCGCCATCGCCGGCACCGCCTGCGCCTACGCGATCGGCCTGAAGTACAAGCTGGGCTACGACGACTCCCTCGACGTCGTCGGCGTCCACCTCGTCGGCGGCGCGATCGGCGCCCTGTCGCTCGGCTTCCTGGCCGCGTACCCGTTCCTGCCGGGCCAGCACAAGGGCCTGTTCTACGGCGGCGGCGTGCACCAGCTGGGCCTGCAGGCGCTCGGCCCCGTCGTGATCGGGCTGTACTCGTTCGTCATGGCCTGGGTGATCGGCAAGATCATCGACAAGACGATCGGGTTCCGGATCTCCGCCGACGACGAGGCCGCGGGCGTCGACGTCACGGCGCACGCCGAGACCGCGTACGATCTCGCTCCCGCGGGAGGCGGCGGCGGACGCATCGCCGGTTCCGGCACCGCGGCACCGCGTACGGTGTCGCCCGACAAGAAGGTG
This sequence comes from Actinomadura sp. NTSP31, assembly GCF_041951385.1. Taxonomy (NCBI): domain Bacteria; kingdom Bacillati; phylum Actinomycetota; class Actinomycetes; order Streptosporangiales; family Thermomonosporaceae; genus Actinomadura; species Actinomadura sp. NTSP31. Next base: position 42,344 of record NZ_JBGNUT010000015.1, read on the forward strand.
GAGGCCGAGGCGTGAAGCTGATCACCGCCGTCATCAAGCCGTTCAAGCTGGACGAGGTCAAGGCGGCCCTGGAGACCTTCGGGGTCAAGGGGATGACCGTCAGCGAGGCCAGCGGCTACGGCCGGCAGAAGGGCCACACCGAGGTCTACCGCGGCGCGGAGTACAAGGTCGACCTCGTGCCCAAGCTGCGGGTCGAGGTGCTGGTGGACGCCGAGGACGCCGACGACATCATCGACGTCATCGTCAAGGCGGCCCGCACCGACAAGATCGGCGACGGCAAGGTCTGGGCGGTCCCGGTGGACACCGTGGTCCGCGTCCGGACCGGCGAGACCGGCCCGGAAGCCCTCTAGGAGCGGTGTGACCCTCGTCCATCCTCCGGCCGGAGACCGGGCTCCCGAGGCCGCCCGCGCCGCCCTGGCGGCGGCGCGGGCCGCCCGCGCCGCCGAGCTGGACCGCCGCCTGGCGGCCCTGCTCGCCGACGCCGAGGCCGACGGCCGGTCAGCGCCCCCCGCCACCGGGCCCCCCGACACCTCCTCCGAACCCGCGGCGAGCGCCCTCCACGGACCGGGCGTGACGCCGCCGGAACCGTCCGAGCCGGACGGGACGCCGCCGGGGTCGTCCGGGCCCGACGGGACGCCACTGGGATCGTCCGAACCGGGCGGCGTCGCGCTCGCCGCCGTGGGCAGCCACGGACGGCGCGAGCTGACCCCCGGCGGAGACCTCGACCTGGTGCTGCTGCACCGCGGACGCCCCGACATCGCCGAGATCGCCGACCGCGTCTGGTACCCGATCTGGGACTCCGGCCTGCGCCTCGACCACTCCGTCCGCACCGTCGCCGAGGCCAGGACCGTCGCGCGCGGCGACCTGAAGGCGGCGCTCGGACTGCTGTCCGCCCGCCGCATCGCCGGCGACCACGTCCTCGTGGACGAGCTGCGCGCCGCCGTGCTGGCCGACTGGCGCGCCGACGCCCGCGCCCGGCTGCCGGAACTGGCCGCGATGTGCCGCGAGCGCTGGGAGAAGCAGGGCGAACTGGCGTTCCTGCTCGAACCCGACCTCAAAGAGGCCCACGGCGGCCTGCGCGACGTCCACGTGATGCGGGCGGTCGCCGCCTCCTGGATCGCCTCCGCGCCGGACGGCCGGGTCATGGCCGCGCACGACCTGCTCCTGGACATCAGGCACGCCCTGCACGAGGTCACCGGCCGCGCCACCGACCGGCTCGTCCTGCAGGAGCAGGAGGCCGTCGCCCGCGCGGTCGGCATGCCGGACGCCGACGCGCTGCTGCGCGCCATCGCCGGCGCCGCCCGCACGATCACCTACGCGGCCGACCAGCTGTGGCGCCGCGTCGAGCGCGCCACCCGGCACCGCCGCGCGCCCCTCGAACGCCGGCCGGTGGGCGACGGCGCCGTCGAACACGACGACGAGGTCGTCCTCGCCCGCAACGCCGACCTGGACGATCCCGCGCTGATCCTGCGCGTCGCCGCCGCGGCGGCCCAGGCGGGCCTGCCGCTCGCGCCCGCGACCGTCGCCCGCCTCGCCGCCGACGCCGCCGTGCCCGCCGTGCCCTGGCCCCGCGAGGCCCGCGGCGCGCTGGTCGCGCTGCTCGGCGCCGGGCCGCCCGCCATCGGCGTCTGGGAGGCCCTCGACCAGGCCGGGCTGATCGTCCGGCTGCTGCCCGACTGGGAGCACGTCCGCAACCGGCCGCAGCGCAACCCCGTGCACCGCTTCACCGTCGACCGGCACCTCGTGGAGACCGCCGCCGGCGCCGCCGCCCTCACCCGCGAGGTCGCCCGCCCCGACCTGCTGCTCGTCGGCGCGCTGCTGCACGACATCGGCAAGGGCCGGCCCGGCGACCACTCCGCCGCCGGCGCCGCGCTCGCCCGCGACCTCGGCGCGGGACTCGGCTTCCCCGGCGGCGACGTCCAGGTCCTGGAGACGGTCGTCCGGCACCACCTGCTGCTGCCCGAGACCGCCACCCGGCGCGACCTCGACGACCCGGTCACCATCGAGACCGTCGCCGCCGCCGTCTCCGAGGTCCCCGGCCGCGGACGCGAGGTCCTCGAACTGCTCGCCGCCCTCGCCGTCGCCGACGGCAACGCCACCGGCCCCGCCGCCTGGGGGCCGTGGAAGGCCCGCCTCGTCGCCGAACTCGCCCGCCGCGCCGCCGCCGCGCTGGCGGGCGGCACCCCGCCGCCCCCGCCCGCCCTCGGCCCCGACCGGCTCGCCCTCGTCCGCCACGACGGCGCCGCCGTCCGCGTCACCGGGTCCCGGATCACCGTCGCCGCCCCCGACCGCGCCGGGCTGCTCTGGCGCGCCGCCGGCGTCCTCGCCCTGCACCGCCTCGCCGTCCGCACCGCGCACACCGTCTCGTCCCCGGCCACCGGCGCCGACACCGCCGTCCTCGACTTCACCGCCGTCCCCGAGTACGGCACGCCGCCCGACCCCGCCGCCCTCGAGGCCGACCTGCGCCGGATGCTCGCCGACCGGCTCGACGTCGCCGACCGGCTCGACCGCCGCGCCCGCTCCGTCCGGATCCGGCCCGGCGCCGCCGTCCCGCCGCCGCGCGTCATGATCGTGGAGGACGCGTCCGACACCGCCACCGTCGTCGAGGTCCGCGCGCACGACCGGCCCGGCCTGCTGTGGCGGATCGGCCAGGCCCTCGGCGCCTGCGGCCTGCACATCCGCGCCGCCCAGGTCGACACGCTGGGCGCCGAGGCCGTGGACGTCTTCTACGTCGTGGACGGCGCCGGCGCCCCGATCACCGACTCCGCCGAGCTCTCCGCGGTCCGCGAGCGGGTCCTGGACGCGCTCGGCTGACCGCCCGGTGAGGGCCGTTTCCGCGGATCGGCACCGCCGTCACCGGGCGCCGGGAGAGGGGATCGGCGCGAGCGGGCGGGGACCGGCCCGCGACCCTATACGCTGATAGGCGATCCCTGAAGCTTTCCAAGGACGGTCCAGACACGTGTTCGAGACGCTCTCCGACCGGTTGACGACGGTCTTCTCGTCGCTGCGCAGCAAGGGCCGGCTCTCCGAGGCCGACATCAACGCGACGGCCCGCGAGATCCGCATCGCGCTGCTCGAGGCAGACGTCGCGCTGCCCGTCGTCAAGGACTTCATCGCGCAGGTCAAGGAGCGGGCGCGCGGCGCGGAGGTCTCGCAGGCGCTGAACCCGGCGCAGCAGGTCGTCAAGATCGTCAACGAGGAGCTCATCAACATCCTCGGCGGCGAGACCCGGCGGATCCGGTTCGCCAAGACCCCGCCGACCGTGATCATGCTCGCCGGCCTCCAGGGCGCGGGCAAGACCACCCTCGCCGGCAAGCTGGCCCGGCACCTCAAGGCCGAGGGCCACACGCCGATGCTGGTCGCGGCCGACCTGCAGCGCCCGAACGCCGTCCAGCAGCTCCAGGTCGTCGGCGAGCGCGCCGGCGTCCCGGTGTTCGCGCCCGAGCCCGGCAGCGGCGTCGGCGACCCCGTGGACGTGGCGCGCCGCTCCCTCGACCAGGCCCGGCACGCCCTGCACGACGTCGTCGTCATCGACACCGCCGGCCGCCTCGGCATCGACGCCGAGATGATGCAGCAGGCCATCGACATCCGCGACGCCGTCGAGCCCGACGACGTGCTGTTCGTCGTCGACGCCATGGTCGGCCAGGACGCCGTCAACACCGCCCAGGCGTTCATGGACGGCGTCGGCTTCGACGGCGTCGTGCTGACCAAGCTCGACGGCGACGCCCGCGGCGGCGCCGCGCTGTCGGTGCGGCACATCACCGGGCGCCCGATCATGTTCGCCTCGACCGGCGAGAAGCTCGAGGACTTCAGCGTCTTCCACCCGGACCGGATGGCCGGCCGGATCCTCGACATGGGCGACATCCTCACCCTGATCGAGCAGGCCGAGCAGGCGTTCGACGCCGAGCAGGCCGAGCGGATGAGCAGCAAGTTCGCCTCGGGCGAGGACTTCACCCTCGAGGACTTCCTCGAGCAGATGATGATGATCCGCAAGCTCGGGCCGATCGGCAACCTGCTCGGGATGATGCCCGGCATGGGGCAGGTCCGCGACCAGATCAGCCAGATCGACGACAAGGACCTGGACCGGATCGCCGCGATCATCCGCTCCATGACCCCGCGGGAGCGCTCCGAGCCGAAGATCATCAACGGTTCCCGGCGGGCCCGCATCGCCAAGGGCTCCGGCGTCTCCGTCGGCGAGGTCAGCAGCCTGGTCACCCGGTTCTTCGACGCGCAGAAGATGATGCGGCAGATGGCCGGCGGCATGGGGCTGCCCGGCATGCCCGGCGGCCGCCGCAAGGCCGTCAAGGCGGCCAAGGCCAAGAACAAGAAGGGCAAGCAGCGCAGCGGCGACCCGCGCAAGCGCGCCGGCGGCGGCAAGCGCCCGCAGGAGCAGCAGCCCGCGGCCGACGGCATGCCGAAGGGCCTGCCGCCCGGCCTCGGCGGCCCCGGCGGCGGCCTGCCCCCGGGCCTCGGCGGCCAACTCCCGCCCGGCTTCCAGATGCCCGACCTGGGCAAGCTCCAGAACCGCAAGAACAAGTAACCCGCCCCACCGCAACGCCCCACGCAAGCCGAGAAACCCCCAGCCGCCGACCGGCACCACAGACACAACAGCGCCCGCCCCACGGCGCCGTACGCCGACCCGCAGCACCCCAGGCACCACAGCGGGGCGGCGCCTGGGGGCGCGGCGGGCGTGCGTGGGGCTGGGAGAAGGCGTGGCCGGGCGGGCAACACGGCGTCCGCCGATTGCGCGTTCACGGTGTCGATCTGGCAGAATGACAGGCTGGAAACCCGGACTCGCGAGGCGCCCTCTCTCGTCCTGCGCGGCCGGAGTCCATCGGGCGGCGGTGAGCCGGTGTTCCCCACCTGGCACGGGCCGCCCACCCGTAATGAAGTCTGGAGTACACCACACCCGTGGCAGTCAAGATCAAGCTCAAGCGTCTGGGGAAGATCCGGAACCCGCAGTACCGGATCGTCGTCGCCGACGCCCGCACCAAGCGTGACGGGCGGGCCATCGAGGAGATCGGGCTCTACCAGCCCAAGCAGGAGCCGTCGCTCATCCAGATCGACTCCGAGCGCGCGCAGTACTGGCTCGGCGTCGGCGCGCAGCCGACCGAGCCCGTGCTCAACCTGCTGAAGATCACCGGCGACTGGCAGAAGTTCAAGGGCGAGCCCGGTGCCGAGGGGACCCTCAGGGTCGCCGAGCCCAAGGCCGACCGGAAGGCCGCCTTCGAGGCCGCCGTCAAGGAGTCCATGGGCGACGACGCCGCCGAGGGCACCGCCACCCGCGCCAGGAAGAAGGCCGAGCCGAGGAAGTCCGAGGCGAAGGCCACCGAGACCGACGAAGCCAAGAGCGAGGGCTGACGTGCTCGAAGAAGCGCTCGAGCACCTGGTCCGCGGGATCGTGGAGAACCCGGACGACGTCCGGGTCCGCGCCCGGCGGATCAGGGGCGGCCGGGTCCTGGAGGTGCGCGTGCACCCCGAGGACCTCGGTAAGGTCATCGGCCGCAGCGGTCGTACCGCCAAGGCCCTGCGCACCGTGATCAGCGCCCTCTCCGGGGGCCGTTACGTGCGCGTGGACCTGCTCGACGTCAACGAGGTCCGCTGAGTGAGCCCCTGGCATCGCGTATGCCGGGGCCCGCTCGCCTCGGCGGCGGCCGCCTTGACGGCCACCGCCGAGGGCGGCTCTCCGACGGGCCCGCGGCTCGTCGCGCTTCCCGGCCCCTTCGCCGCCTCCCTCCGGGGCGGCCGGGTCCGGCGGGGCCGATGAGCGAGCCGCTCGTCGTCGGACGGATCGGACGCCCGCACGGGATCCGCGGCGAGGTCACCATCGACGTCCGCACCGATGATCCCGGTGGCCGATTCGCCGTAGGCGCGCGGATCGCGACCGATCCCGTGTCCGCCGGCCCGCTCACCGTCGAGCGCGCCCGGTGGCACTCGGGCCGCCTGCTCCTGCGCTTCTCCGGAGTCGACGACCGCGACGCCGCGGAGGACCTCCGCGGCACCTGGCTGGTCGTCGACTCCGGTGACATCCCCCCGTCCGCCCACCCGGACGAGTACCACGACCAGCAGCTGATCGGGCTCGCCGTCGTCACCGCCGGCGGCGCCGCGGTCGGCGAGGTCGCCGACATCCTGCACCACGGCCAGGACCTGCTGGTCGTCCGCGGCCCGGAGGGCGAGATCCTCGTCCCGTTCGTCGCCGCGCTCGTCCCCGAGGTGGACGTCCCCGGAGGCCGGCTCGTGATCGACCCGCCCCCCGGACTGCTCGACGGATCATGAAACTCGACATCGTCACGATCTTCCCGGAGTACTTCGCCCCGCTGGAGATCTCCCTGCTGGGCAAGGCGCGCCGTGCCGGGCTGCTCGACGTGCACGTGCACGACCTGCGCGGCTGGACGCACGACCGGCACCGCACGGTGGACGACACCCCGTACGGCGGGGGTCCCGGCATGGTGATGAAACCCGAACCCTGGGGTGAGGCACTCGACGCCATCGCGCCACCCGGTTCGGCGCCCCGCCTGGTCATCCCGACGCCCAGCGGCCGGCCGTTCACCCAGGCGCTCGCCACGGCGTACGCCGCCGAGCCGTGGCTGCTGTTCGCCTGCGGCCGCTACGAGGGCATCGACTCCCGCGTCGCCGAGGAGGCCCGCGCCCGCATGCCCGTGGACGAGGTCAGCCTCGGCGACTTCGTCCTCGCCGGCGGCGAGGTCGCCGTGCTGGTCATGGTCGAGGCGGTCGGGCGGCTGCTGCCGGGCGTCCTCGGCAACGCCGACTCCGTGGCCGACGACTCCTTCGCCCCCGGCGCGATGGAGTCCCTGGTGGAGGGCCCCGTCTACACCAAGCCGCCCGTCTGGCGGGACCGCGCCGTCCCGGACGTCCTGCTGTCCGGCCACCACGGCGCGATCGCCCGCTGGCGCCGCGACGAGGCGCTGCGCCGCACCGCCCGGCACCGTCCCGAACTGCTGCCCCGCCTGGCCTCCGGCGCCCTCGACGAGCATGATCGCCGAGTGCTGCGGGAGGCCGGTTTTCCGGTTGACGCCGAAGATATGGCAGACTGAGGCGTCCGTGCGCTCGTACGCGCGGCACGAAGACCACTCTCCGCGGCGCGACGCCCCCACCCATGTCCCATGGGGCCTCTCGACGCCCGCGTTCGACCCAGAGGAACCGCTGCGATGCACACCCTGATCCAGGAGATCGAGAAGGCCGCCATGCGCGCCGACGTCCCGGACTTCCGTCCGGGCGACACGCTGAAGGTGCACGTGCGCGTCACCGAAGGCAACCGGAGCCGTATCCAGGTCTTCCAGGGCGTGGTGATCCGGCGGCAGGGCGGCGGCGCCCGCGAGACCTTCACCGTCCGCAAGGTCAGCTACAGCGTCGGCGTCGAGCGGACGTTCCCGCTGAACAGCCCGTCGATCGACAAGATCGAGGTCGTCACCCGCGGCGACGTGCGCCGCGCCAAGCTCTACTACCTGCGCAACCTGCGGGGCAAGGCCGCCCGCATCAAGGAGAAGCGCGACTTCTGATCGCGCGGCGTCGGCCGACGCCCCGGGAACCCGTCGCGGTGCCCGGGGCGTTGCCCGTTTCGGGCTGATACGACGGTCGGGGCGCAGGGCGACACGCCCAGCCGACCGGTGCGCGGGGCCCGCCGCCGCTAGGCTTTGTCCCTGATGGCAGAAGAGGACGATCGGAGAGACGTGCGATCCGAAGCCGAGGGCGCGGTGCCCGATGAAGAGGAGACCGTGACCTCCGCAGAGGAGACGGCCGACGACGACTCCGCCGAGGACGACGGCAAGGCGAAAAAGAAGAAGCAGGGGTCGTTCTGGAAGGAACTGCCCATCCTGATCGTCGTCGCGGTCGTCCTCGCCCTCGTCATCAAGGCGTTCGCGGTGCAGGCGTTCTACATCCCGTCCGGGTCCATGCAGAACACCCTCCAGATCGGTGACCGGGTCCTGGTCAACAAGATCGTCTACCACACCCGCGACATCCGCCGCGGGGACGTCGTCGTCTTCAACGGCCTCGACTCGTGGGACCCCGAGACCCACATCGCCAAGCCGACGAACCCCTTCTCCAAGGCGCTGCGCGCCGTCGGCACCGCCTTCGGCGTGGCGCCGAACGAGAAGGACTACATCAAGCGCGTCATCGGCGTCCCCGGCGACCACGTGCACTGCTGCGACGCCCAGGGCCGCATCACGGTCAACGGCGTCCCGCTGGAGGAGAAGTCCTACCTCTACACCGACCCGGTGACCCACGAGCAGAACAAGCCGTCCAACGAGCCCTTCGACGCCTACGTGCGGAAGGGCCAGCTCTGGGTCATGGGCGACCACCGGGACCTGTCCTACGACTCCCGCTCGCACCGCGGCGACCCCGGCGGCGGCACCATCCCCACCGACCGCGTCATCGGCCGCGCCTTCGTCATCGTCTGGCCGCTGAACCGCATCGACTCGCTCCCGATCCCGGACACCTTCAAGCAGGCGGGCTTCAAGACCGCCTCCATGGGCGCTCCGGAGACCCCCGTGGCCCTGGGCGTCGTCGGCACGCTCCCCATCGCCTACCTCCGGCGCAGGCGCCGGCGCAGGTGACCCGGCCGCCCGCCCGCATGCCCGGAAGAGTGGGGTTCGGGGGGCGGCGGGGTATCGGGGGGACGTACGCTGCGGGGCATGAAGGGTCGTCCGCTTCGCTTCACGCCGCGCCGTGACGCGGGCCTCCACGCCTACGAGCGCGCGTTGGAGCACGCCGGGTTCAGCCCCGTGGCGGGCGTCGACGAGGCGGGCCGCGGAGCCTGCGCCGGGCCGCTGGTCGTCGGCGCCGTGATCCTTCAGGGTGGGCGCGGCGGCCGCATCGAGGGGCTCACCGACTCGAAGATGCTGACCCCGGCGCGCCGCGAGGAGCTGTACGCCGATATCACCGGGCGGGCGCGCGCGTGGAGCGCGGTGATCATCCCCTGCCATGACATCGACCGGATCGGGCTGCATCGCTGCAACGTCGCGGGGATGCGGCGGGCCCTGGCGGCCCTGGACACCCGTCCCGCCTATGTGCTCAGCGACGGCTTCCCGGTGCCGGGGCTGGAGGCTCCGGGGCTGGCGGTGATCAAGGGCGACCAGGTCGCCGCGTGCGTGGCGGCCGCCTCCATCGTCGCGAAGGTCACCAGGGACCGCATCATGGTGGATCTCCACCGGCGCTACCCCGAGTACGGCTTCGACGTGCACAAGGGATACGTGACGCGAGCGCACGGCGCGGCCCTGGCCGAGCACGGGCCCTGTCCGGAGCATCGGTTCTCCTACGTCAATGTCGGGCGTGCCTTGCGTAACAATGGGGAAGTGGCCTTGGGGGAGGAGACCGAAGGGGAGGTCCCCGGCGAGGGCCGTACGGAAGGGGCACGCGTGTGAGCGCCGAGGATCTCGAGAAGTACGAGACCGAGATGGAGCTGCAGCTCTATCGCGAGTACCGCGACGTCGTCGGGCTGTTCACCTACGTCGTCGAGACCGAGCGCCGGTTCTACCTCACCAACTCGGTCGACCTGCAGGTGCGGGGCGTCGACAACGGCGAGACGTTCTTCGAGGTCACGATGCAGGACGCCTGGGTGTGGGACATGTACCGCCCTGCCCGCTTCGTCAAGAACGTGCGTGTCGTCACGTTCAAGGACGTCAACATCGAGGAACTGGCGAAGAGCGAGTTCGAACTCCCCTCCGATCAGTGATGTCCGGCCGCCCGCGGGCGGCCCTCGGGACGCGGCCCTCGGATGCGGTCTCGCTCGCCGCGGCCGTGGGGGAGCCGCGCGGTGTTCGGTTTCGGGCATGTCCGCTCCTGTTCGCCGGGGTTTCGCAGGTCAATGGGGCGACTTGGCGGATCTGGCGAGCCGCCAGCCGCTGGCGGCGCGTTCGATGAAGCCGGACGCCGCCAGCAGGCCGAGCTTGGCGTTGACGGTGGTCAGGTCCATTCCGGCCTTGACGGCCAGGGCGGCCGGACCGGTCGCGCCCCGTGCCGGGAAGGACTCCAGGACGGCGCGGGTCACCGGTTCCAGCCGGTCGCGGGGGAGAACGGGCGTCCGCGGCGGCGGAGCCAGGTCGGCGCCCAGCCGGCCGACGGCCTCGACGATCTCCTCGGTGCGGCTGACCAGGACGGTGCCCTCCTGCCGTAGCAGCTGATGGCAGCCGACCGATGACCTGGAGGTGACCGGCCCGGGCATCGCCATCACGACGCGGCCGAGCCGGCGCGCCCACGCGGCGGTGTTGAGCGCACCGCTGCGGGCCTCCGCCTCGACGATCACCGAGCCGCGGGACAGGGCGGCGATCACCCGGTTGCGGACCAGGAAGCGCAGCCGGTGCGGATGGGTGCCCGGCGGCGACTCGCTCACCAGCAGGGACCGGCGCGCCATCTCGGCGAACATGCCCTCGTTGGAGGCCGGATAGGGGACGTCCACGCCGTTGGCGAGAACCGCCACCGTGCGCCCGTCGGCGGCCAGGGAGCCGCGATGGGCGGCGGCGTCGATGCCGAGCGCGCCTCCGGAGACCACCGTCCAGCCGTCGTCTGCGAGTTCGGAGGCGAGGTCGGAGGCCATCCGCCGCCCGTACGGGGAGGCGGCGCGGGAGCCGACCATGGCGACCGACCGCAGGCAGGCGTGCCGCAGGTCCTCGGGGCCGCGGAGCCAGAGCGCGTAGGGGCGCTCGCCGCCGAGGTCGTCCAGGGTGGTGGGCCATTCCGGCTCGTCCGGGCAAACGAGGCGCCCGCCGAACCGCGCGCAGACGGCCAGATCCCGGTCGGGTTCGGCGGCGGCCAGCCGGATGCGCCAGTGTTCCAGCCGCTGGACCTCCTTCGGAGCGGCGGGAAGATCGGGAGGGACGGTCCCGGACCGGATCGCGTCGAGCGCTCCCTCGGGGCCGCAGTGGCCGATGAGGCGGTTGAGGAACGCGTCCCCGGGCTCCGCGACGGCCGTGAGCGTGGCGCGGGCGGTCCGCTCCGGCGTCATGGGGATCATGGTCATGACCGCCCCGCGTGCCAGAGCGCCAGGGCGCCGCCGATGTCGTCCGCGTCGGGCTCGTCGTGACCGGAGAGATCGGCGATCGTCCACGCGACGCGCAGCACGCGGTCGAGGCCGCGTGCGCTGAGGATGCCCCGTTGCAGCGACTCGTCCGCCATGCGCATCGCGTCCTGACCCGGGGTGAAGCGGCGGCGCAGCTCCGGCCCGGGGATCTCGGAGTTCGATCTCCACGGAGTGCCGGTCAGGCGTTTCAGCGTCCGCTCCCTGGCGAGCAGAACGCGCTCGGCGACCACCTTGCTGGCTTCGGCGAACTCCAGGTCGTACCGCAGCTCGGCCCTGGTCGCGGGCGCCAGCTCCAGTTTGAGGTCGATGCGGTCGAGGAGCGGCCCGGTGACCCGGGTGCCGTACTTGCGGCGCACCCCGGGGGCGCAGGAGCAGTCGACCTGCTTGGCCGCCGCGCAGGGGCACGGATTGGCCGCGAGGACCAGGGTGAAGCGCGCGGGGAAGCGCGCGGTGCCCTCGGCCCGGCTGATCCGCACCTCGCCCGCCTCGAGCGGCTGGCGGAGGGCGTCGAGGGTGCCCCCCATGAACTCGGGCGCCTCGTCGAGGAAGAGGATGCCGCGGTGGGCGAGGGAGACGGCGCCCGGTTGCAGCACCCGGCCCGATCCGCCGCCGACCATGGACGCCCGGCTGGCGGTGTGGTGCGGCGCGTGGAACGGGGGCTGGGTGATCAGCGGCTGCCCGGGCGGGAGCGTCCCCGCGACGGAGTGGATGGCGGTGACCTCCAGCGCGGAGTCGGGCTCCAGCGGCGGCATCAGCGTCGGCAGCCGCTCGGCCAGCATGGTCTTGCCGCAGCCCGGCGGGCCGCTGAAGTAGAGATGGTGGCCGCCCGCGGCGCTGATCTCCAGGGCCCGCCTGGCCTCCGCCTGGCCCCGGACGTCGGCCAGGTCGAGATCGGCGGGGGCGTCGGTCCGCCGGACCGCCGGCCCCTCCACCGCCACCGAGGCGTCGTCGGGCTCGGTCTCCTCGATGGGCGGCGGCTCGTCCCGCAGGATGCACAGCAGGCCGCGCAGCGTCGCCGCGGAGACCACGTCCACGCCCGGCACCAGCTCCGCCTCGGCGGCGTTGGCCCGCGGCACGACGACCGTGCGGCAGCCGTAGTTCGCGGCGGCCAGCACCGCGGGCAGCACGCCCTGGATGGGCCGGAGCCTGCCGTCGAGGCCGAGCTCGCCGATCAGCACCAGCCCCGCGCAGGACCGCGCGGGGACGACCTCGGCCGCCGCGAGCAGCGCTACGGCTATGGCGACATCGAAGATCGACCCCTTCTTCGGCATGCTCGCGGGGAACAGCGACACGGTCACATGGCGGTTGGGCCAATCCTCGCCGGAGTTGAAGATCGCCGCGCGGACGCGGTCGCGGGCCTCGCTGAGCGCGGTGTCGGGCAGCCCGACCAGGTGCAGGCCCGGCACCCCGCTGGTGAGGGCCGCCTCGACGTCCACGACGAAGCCGTCCATCCCGACCAGGGAGACCGAACGGGTCTTGGCGAGCGTCATTCAGCACACCTCCTTCAGGTGATCGATCGAGAAGCCGTCCCCTTCGACGACCAGGCCGAGCACGTCCACCCGGACGGTGCTGCCGCTCACGCCGTGCGCGGCGGCCCACCGCCAGGCCAGCCGCCGTAACCGCGCGGACTTGGCCGTGGTGATCGCCTCCAGCGGGTCGCCGAACAGCGCCGAGCGGCGCGTCTTCACCTCGCAGACGACGTGGGCGCGGCCGTCGTGGGCCACGATGTCGAGCTCCCCTTCGGGGCAGCGCCAGTTGCGGTCGAGGACCTTCCAGCCGAGCCCGGCCAGATAGGCGGCCGCCGCGTCCTCCCCGCGCCGGCCCAGTTCGATGTGGGCTTTCATGTGCCTCACCTCCGGCCTCCGACGCTGCCGGATCCGCGATCCGCGGAATAGGCGAACGTCGTTCTGTGGAAAACCCCTCGGCAATTGCGGTGATTCGACGAAAACGGTCTTTTGGTGCTTGCTTCGGGACGGCGGGTGCCGCAGCGTGGCCTTGTGGATCTGAACGAGGCCGTGGAGGAATTCGGACGGCACCTGCGCGCCGAACGCGGCGTCTCGCCGCACACGCTGCGCGCCTACCTCGGAGACCTGACGGACCTGTGCGCCTACGCGGCCGCCGTCGGGGTCACGGACCCGGCCGAGCTGGACGTGTCGCTCCTGCGCGCCTGGTTGGCCCGCCAACACGCCCTCGGGCGGGCGCGCGCCACCCTCGCCCGCCGGACGGCGGCGGTACGCGCGTTCACCCATCACCTTCACCGGCGCGGCCTTCTGCAGGACGATCCCGGCCTCCTGCTGGGCACGCCGAAGAAACGTCGCGACCTTCCCGGTGTGCTCAATCAGGACGACGCGGCGCGCCTTCTCGACACAATGGACGCCGAAGGCCCGATGGGGTTGCGCGACCTGGCCGTCCTAGAGGTCCTCTACGGGACGGGTGTACGAGTCAGTGAACTGTGCGGGCTCGACGTCGACGATGTGGACACCGGCCGCCGGACGATACGCGTTCTGGGCAAGGGGGACCGCGAGCGCACCGTCCCCGTCGGCGAACCGGCCCTGCGCGCCGTCCAGGACTGGCTCAGAGCGGGCCGCCCGGCGGTGGCGACCGGGAACAGCGGCCCGGCGCTGTTCCTCGGCGCCCGCGGTGGCCGCCTCCATCCGACGAGCGCCCGCCGGATCGTCCATTCCCGGATCTCCGAAGCGGGCCGGATGCCCGATCTCAGCCCCCACGGACTCCGGCACACCGCCGCAACGCACCTGCTGGAGGGCGGCGCGGACCTCCGCAGCGTCCAGGAGATCCTCGGCCACGCCTCCCTGCAGACCACCCAGCTCTACACCCACGTCTCGGCCGAACGCCTCAAGCAGGTCCACCGCCAGGCCCACCCCCGCGCCGCCCGAGACGACCAAGGCCCCTGAGCCCCCCAGCCCTCCCAGCCGCTGCGGATTCCGGTGGCCGCAGGCTCTCCCGCATGCGAGGTGACCTCCCATGCGGGGTGGCCTCCCCATGCGGGGTGGCCCCTCATGCGGGGTGGCCCCTCGTGCGGGGGTGACGTTCCACGCGGGGTGAGGCCCAAGCACGCGGGTAAGGCTCCCGGCCTGCGGGGGGGGTGAGGCTCCTGGCATGCAGGGCGGGGCGTCAGGCCGGTAGCGGGGTGGCTACGTGCGTTCTTGGCGGCGTTGCGGGGTGCGGCGCAGGCGGCGCTCGTGGGCGAGGTCGATCACGCCGGGCGGCGGACGGCGGGCGCGGACACGGGTCCGGGTGCGGCGCCAGGCGAACGACACGGAGTAGGCGAGGAGCAGACCCGTGACGGCGCCTCCGGTGGCCGTCGTCGCGTCGCGGAGGGTCATGGCCGGTTCGGGCGGCCGCTCGGGCGGGGCGTGGCGTTCGTGCTCCCGGGACGGCGCCGCGTGCGGCCACCGCGGGAGGAGCCGCACGTCCCGCCTGACCAGGCTCAGCGGATCAAGGTAGACGCGCCCCTTGCGCAGGCCCCAGTGCAGGCAGGAGGCCGGGCAGTGGGAGCGACCGCCCTCGAGGACGCCGATCGGGGAGCCCATGGCCACCTGGCGTCCGGCATGGACACTGGGGCGGACGGGCAGGTACGTCGTGCGCAGCGGTCCGTGGTCGACGGCGACGACGCCTCGTCCGGCCAGGCGACCGGCGTAGGACACGCGCCCGGCACCGGCGGCGTAGACCGGCTCGCCGGGACGTGCCGCGAGGTCGACCCCGCGGTGGCCGGGGCCCCACGGGACGGCCGGCGGGGAGAAGGCGCGCAGCACCCGCGGAGCGGGCGGCCCCAGGGGCCATCGCCAGGCGTTCACCCCCGGGGATCCAGCGGTGATCACGCAGGTGAGGAGCAGTGTGAGGAACGTCATGGCAGCGAGCCTGCCGCCCGGCGGGCCGGTCCGTCGAGAAGGTGCGCGAACTGTGGATAACCGCTCGGTCCGTTGATTCACGGGCGCGTCCGCGCCCTGATAATCTGTAGTCGTGCCCGGAAGGACACCGGCCAGGGCCAGGCCGTCGCCGATCCGCCGTCCGGCGGGGAGGCGTGAAGCCGCTCCGAGCGAGCGGAGAGGTCACGGATCCGGGGAACGTTCCGGATCACAGCCGTACGGGGTCATCCCGGCGGCTGATTTCACGCGTCCGCATGCCACCGAAGACACATGGTGGGGCGCCGCCCCTCGGTCCGTCGCTCCGGCGACGGTGGGGCGATGCCCGGACGCAGGGCGACAACCAAATGCGGCCCGTCAGGGCCAGAGAAGGAGAACACGGGCAATGGCACCCGTCGTCACCATGCGGCAGCTCCTGGAGAGCGGCGTCCACTTCGGCCACCAGACCCGCCGGTGGAACCCGAAGATGAAGCGCTTCATCCTCACCGAGCGCAACGGCATCTACATCATCGACCTGCAGCAGTCGCTGTCCTACATCGACCGGGCCTACGAGTTCGTCAAGGCCACGGTCGCCCACGGCGGCACGATCCTGTTCGTCGGCACGAAGAAGCAGGCTCAGGAGTCCATCGCCGAGCAGGCCACCCGCGTCGGCATGCCCTACGTGAACCAGCGCTGGCTGGGCGGCATGCTGACCAACTTCTCCACCGTCCACAAGCGGCTCACCCGGCTCAAGGAGCTGGAGGAGATCAACTACGACGACGTGGCCGGCTCCGGGATGACCAAGAAGGAGCTGCTCGGCCTGCGCCGCGAGAAGGACAAGCTGGAGCGCACCCTCGGCGGTATCCGCGACATGGCGAAGGTTCCGAGCGCCATCTGGATCGTGGACACCAAGAAGGAGCACATCGCGGTCAACGAGGCCAAGAAGCTCGGCATCCCGGTCGTGGCGATCCTCGACACCAACTGCGACCCCGACGAGGTCGACTACCCGGTCCCGGGCAACGACGACGCCATCCGCAGCGTCAGCCTGCTGACCCGCGTCGTCGCCGACTCCGTGGCCGACGGCCTCCTCGCGCGCGCGGGCGCCGCGTCCGGCGGCGACGAGAAGCCCGCCGAGGGCGCCGCCTCCGGTGCCGCCGAGCCGCTGGCCGAGTGGGAGCGCGAGCTGCTGGAGAACAAGCAGGCCGAGGCCGCCGCCGCTCCGGCGGAGGAGCCCGCCGCCGAGGCGTCCGCCGAGACTCCCGAGGCGCCCGCCGAGGCCTCCGCCGAGACCCCCGAGGCCCCCGCCGAGGCCCCAGAGGCGTCCGCCGAGGCCCCGGCCGAGGCTCCCGCCGAGGCGGCGGAGGGCACCGAGGCTCCGGCCGAGACCCCCGCCGAGGGCCAGCAGGCTTGATCCCCGGTCCCGGCGGCGTCGCGAGGACGCCGCCGGGACCGTCGCGGGTCCACGACCAACGACGAGAGAAGCGAAGAGAGCGATGGCGAACTTCACCGCCGCTGACGTCAAGCGGCTTCGCGAGCTGACCGGCTCCGGCATGATGGCCGTAAAGAACGCCCTCACCGAGGCGGACGGCGACTTCGAGAAGGCCACCGAGCTGCTGCGCCTCAAGGGCGCCAAGGACGTCGGCAAGCGCGCCGAGCGCACCGCGGCCAACGGCCTGGTCGCCGAGCACTTCAACGGCTCGGGCGACGGCTCGCTGCTGGAGCTGAACTGCGAGACCGACTTCGTCGCCAAGAACGCCCAGTTCATCGAGCTGGCGGACCGGCTGGTCCAGTTCGCGGCGGGCAGCGGCGCGGCGGACGCGGCGGCGCTGCTCGGCGCCGAGATCGAGCCCGGCACGACCGTCCAGGCCCTGATCGAGGAGAACAGCGCCAAGATCGGCGAGAAGCTGGAGCTGCGCCGCTTCGCCCACTTCCAGGGCGCCTACGTGGCCAGCTACCTGCACAAGTCCGACCCGTCCCTGCCGCCGACCACCGGCGTGCTGGTCGAGCTGGACAAGGAGAACCCCGAGGTCGCCAAGGACGTCGCCCAGCAGATCGCGGCGATGGCCCCCAAGTACCTCGACCGCGAGGAGATCCCGGCCGAGACGGTCGAGAAGGAGCGGGCGCTCGCCGAGCAGCTCACCCGCGACGAGGGCAAGCCCGAGCAGGCCATCCCGAAGATCGTCGAGGGCCGGGTGAACGCCTACTTCCGCGACTTCGTGCTGCTGGAGCAGGCGTTCGTGAAGGACGGCAAGAAGACCATCGCGAAGGTCCTCGACGAGGCCGGCGTGAAGGTCGTGCGCTTCGCCCGGTTCAAGGTCGGGCAGGCGTAGGGGCACTCTGGAGACGGGGACCCGAGATTCAGCGACGCAACGAGGAGGCCGCCGACGTGCCGGAGAAGACCACCACTAGCGCGACGGCGGCCTCGTCGTCCGGGCGGCACGCGCCGCGCGCGGGCTGGAAGCGGGTGCTGCTGAAGCTCTCGGGCGAGGCGTTCGCCGGAGGCGACCCGCTCGGCATCGACCCCGAGGTCGTGCAGCACGTGGCGGAGGCCATCTCCGAGGCCGTCCGCGACGGCGTGCAGGTCGCGGTGGTGTGCGGCGGCGGGAACATGTTCCGCGGCGCCGTCATGGCCGAGCGCGGCATGGACCGCGGCCGCGCCGACTACATGGGCATGATCGGGACCGTCATCAACTGCCTGGCGCTGCAGGACTTCCTGGAGAAGCTCGGGCTCGACACCCGGGTGCAGACCGCCATCACCATGAGCCAGGTGGCCGAGCCGTACATTCCGCGGCGGGCGATCCGGCACCTGGAGAAGGGCCGGGTCGTCATCTTCGGCGCGGGGCTCGGGCAGCCGTTCTTCTCCACCGACACCACCGCCGCGCAGCGCGCGCTGGAGATCGGTGCGGAGGCCGTCCTGAAGGCCACTCAGGTGGACGGCGTCTACGACGCGGATCCCCGTAAGAGTCCAGAGGCGGTCAAGTTCGACCGATTGGATTACGGTGAGGTTCTACAGCGGGGTCTGAAGGTCATGGACGCCACGGCCATCAGTCTCTGCATGGACAACGCGCTCCCCATCGTGGTCTTCGACCTCATGGGGCAGGGCAACATCGTCCGGGCCGTCCGGGGTGAGAAGATCGGCACGCTGGTCAGCCCGGCACAGGGCTGACCGCGGCCCGGAACGCGGTGCAGGGCCGACCAGATGACATGGGAGTCACAGTGATCGACGAGACCCTCCTCGAAGCCGAGGAGAAGATGGAGAAGGCGGTCGCGGTCGCCAAGGAGGACTTCCAGGCCATCCGCACCGGCCGCGTCACCCCCGCCATGTTCAACAAGATCACCGCGGAGTACTACGGCACGCCGACGCCGGTCAACCAGCTGGCGTCGTTCACGCTGCCGGAGCCGCGGATGGTCATCGTCCAGGTCTTCGACAAGTCCTCCATGCAGGCGGTGGAGAGGGCGATCCGGGACAGCGACCTCGGCGTCAACCCCACCAACGACGGCAACGTCATCCGGGTGGTCTTCCCCGACCTGTCGGAGGAGCGCCGCAGGGACTTCATCAAGGTCGCCGGCACCAAGGCCGAGGACAGCAAGATCTCCATCCGCAACATCCGGCGGCGCGCCAAGGACACCCTCGACAAGCTCGCCAAGGACGGCGAGGTCGGCGAGGACGAGGTGCGGCGTGCGGAGAAGGAGCTCGACGACACCACGCACAGGTACGTGGCGCAGATCGACGAGCTGCTCGAGCACAAGAAGGCCGAACTGCTCGAAGTGTGATGGGACTCGACGACGCCGGGGGGCCCGCGGGCTCCCCGGATGAGCCGGAGGTCGACATGCCCGGCCCACCCCCGGGAGAAGCTCTGGACTCGCCCTCCGGCGAGGCGCCGGACGCCCCTGCCGAGAACGCCGCCGCCGCCGACGACGACGCCGCGGACGCCGTGCCCTCGGGAGCGACGGCCGCTCCGGACGCGCGCCCGGAAACCGCGGAGGAGCCGCCCGCGGACCCCCCGGAGGGCTCGCCGGACGACGCGTCCGCTGCCGGGCGTGAAAGCAGGACCGGCCGGAACCTGCCGATGGCCATCGGAGTGGGCGTCGCGCTGGGCGCCCTGGTGCTGCTGTCCCTGTACACGGTCAAGGCGATCTTCCTTGCCGTGATGGTGGTCTTCCTGTTCCTCGGCATGCGGGAGCTGACGGACGCGTTCAAGTCGCGCGGCGTCAGGGTCCCCTTCATCCCGCTGGCCACGGGAATGGTGGCCACACCGGTCGTCTCGTACGTGTGGGGGCCGACGGCCACGGTCGCGGCCGTGTCGCTCACCGTGCTGTCCCTGCTGCTGATCCGGATGGCGGAGGGCGCGGACGGCTACGTCAGGGACGTCACCGCCGGCTCGTTCGTGGCCGGGTACCTGGTGCTGATGGGCGGGATCGTCGCCCTCCTCATGAAGCCGGGCGACGGGGACGACCGCACCGTCATCTTCATCGCCACCACGGTCGCCAGCGACATCGGCGGCTACTTCGCCGGCACGTTCCTCGGCAGGCACAAGCTCGCCCCCACGATCAGTCCGAAGAAGACGTGGGAGGGCGTCACCGGCTCCGCGATCACCTGCATGATCGTCGGCGGCTGGCTGGTGTGGTGGCTGCTGGACGGCGGCCACGCCTGGCAGGGCGCGCTGGTCGGCCTCGCCGCCGTGGTGACCGCGACCGGCGGCGACCTCATCGAGTCGATGGTCAAGCGGGACCTCGGCATCAAGGACATGGGGACGCTCCTGCCGGGCCACGGCGGGGTCATGGACCGCCTCGACTCGCTGGTCGCGACGGCTCCCGTGGTGTGGCTCCTGCTGGAGCTGTTCGTCCCCAGCTAGACGTAGGGCGCTAGGAGACGATCCAGGAGCGGCCCTGCTGCGCCAGGCGCCGGATGAGCGCGTCCGAGCCCTCGCTCTTGGCGTAGCGGTGCTCCTCGCCGGTGATGGGGACGAGCCACAGCCACCGGACGGGATCGCCGTCCACGGACAGTCCGGTGAGGGCGGGCACGGCCGGACCATTCAGCCGGCCCGGGTCCTCCAGGAGGAGCACCCCTTCCCACTCGCCCTCATCGTTGCCGAGAGGGAACGTGCGGGCCTCGTGGTACCACTTCACCACGTCGCCTGGCGCGAACCATGTCACCGACCGCCACGGGTACTGGGCGAGCCACGGGAAGATGCTTCCCGCACGCTGGCTCTGAAGGGTGCTCGCCACGGCGAGCTCTATGCGGGCGTAGGGAGCGACGTCGTCCTCGTACAGCTCCACGGTGGGCATCCGCTGGCGGCTCATCCCGACCGAGCTGAGGATGGTGAAGTCGCGGTCGCCGCGCGCAGGGCGCTCCGTCACCCCGACGGTGGGGGACGGGGACGTGCGGCCTCCCGAGAGCTGGCGCCCCACGTCGTGCCAGTAGTGGCCACCCGGGCCGAGGCGCTGCAGCAGGTGGCCGAGGACGGACTGCTGGAACTGCGCCCACGAGCCGTCGGCGCGGCACATCTTCCAGTGCTCGCGGGCCCGCTCGATGCGCGGGCCGAACTCCGCGATCTCCTCGTCGATGGGGAAGGCGAACGGGCTCTGCGCCGTGGCGTCGCGCGCGTAGCCGGGGATGCCGCGGGCCATGTCCGACCATCCCGGGATCACGAACAACGGGTCGCCGGCCTCCAGGACGGCGACGCCGTCGCCCTCCTCGAACCACACCACCTCCAGGGTGGAGCCGTCCAGCGCCTCGCGCCCCTGCGGATGGGCGACGTGCGATTCCGGCAGGAGCGGCGCGCTGCCCGCCTCCAGCCGCGGCCGGTCCAGCGAGGCCGGGGCCGTGCGGTGGTTGGCGACCCAGACCGCGCCGATCACCGAGTCCCGCGCGTCCCGCAGGTAGGCCACGGTCACCGCGCCGTCGGACTCGACGACGAGCCTGCGGCTGCCGTACGGGCTGGCCTCGGCGTGCACGATCGTGGCGGCGGGGCCCCTGGGCGATGCGGTGCCCCTACGCAAAACCGACATGATCGAGACCTTAGTCGCAGACAAGGTCATGTGCAGCGATGTCGCAACCCGCGGGACGGTCGCGCGGAAAAGGATTGGGCACCGCGCGCGGACGAGGCATCGGCAGGTGTTTGCGACACTGGAAGCACCATGTCTGCCACCACCGAGCCCGCCACCGCGGGCGCCGCGCCCAAGAAGACCCCGGCGAAGCTCGTCTTCGCCGCACCGCGGCGCGGCAAGCCGCCCCGGCACCTGGCCGACCTCACGCAGGCCGAGCGCCGCGAGGCGGTCGCGGAACTGGGCGAGAAGCCCTTCCGGGCCGACCAGCTGTCGCGGCACTACTTCGCCCGCCTCGTCGACGATCCGGCGAAGATGACCGATCTGCCGGCGGCCGTGCGGGACCGGCTCGTGTCCGAGCTGCTGCCCTCCCTGCTCACCCCGGTGCGCGAGCTGGACTGCGACGGCGGCAGGACGCTGAAGACGGTCTGGAAGGCGTTCGACGGCGTCCTGTTCGAGTCGGTGCTGATGCGCTACCCGGACAGGGCCACGATGTGCGTCTCGTCCCAGGCCGGCTGCGGCATGAACTGCCCGTTCTGCGCCACGGGGCAGGCGGGTCTCACCCGTAACCTCTCCACGGCCGAGATAGTGGAACAGGTCGCGGCGGGTGCGCGCGCAATGGCGCGCGGGCGGATCCCCGGTGGGCCCGGGCGCGTCTCCAACATCGTCTTCATGGGCATGGGGGAGCCGCTCGCGAACTACAAGGCCGTTATCGGCGCGGTACGCCGCATTACCGACCCGGCACCCGCCGGTCTGGGGATCTCCCAGCGTTCGGTCACGGTTTCCACGGTCGGCCTGGTCCCGGCCATCGAGAAGCTCGCGGCTGAGGACATGTCGGTGCGGCTCGCGGTGTCCTTGCACGCCCCTGATGACGAGCTGCGCGACGACCTCGTCCCGATCAACAACCGGTGGAAGGTCGCCGAGGTCCTGGACGCCGCGTGGGCCTACGCCGAGCGCAGCGGGCGCCGCATCTCGATCGAGTACGCCCTCATCAAGGACGTCAACGACCAGGCCTGGCGGGCCGATCTTCTCGGCAGGCTCTTGCGCGGCCACCTCGTACACGTCAATCTGATCCCGTTGAATCCGACGCCGGGGTCCAAGTGGACCGCCTCGCGGCCGGAGGACGAGCGCGAGTTCGTCCGCCGCCTGGAGGCCCACGGGGTCCCGGTCACGGTGCGCGACACTCGGGGCAGGGAGATCGACGGGGCCTGCGGGCAGCTGGCCGCGGCGACGAAGGACTGAGCGCGCCGGCGGCGCCCCTGGGCCCCGCGGGCGCGGGCACGAGGGTTGAGGAGCACGGTGGCGCTGATGAGCACGCGGCTGCCGGTGGCGTTGCGAGGCTACGACCGGACCCAGGTGGACGGTCTCCTCGAGCGGATCTCGGGCGCGCTGAACGGCGGGCCCCCGGTGTCGGCCGACGAGGTGCGGACGGTGCGCTTCGACGTCGTCTTGCGCGGCTACGACCGCCGGGCGGTGGACGAGCTGGTGCGGGAGTGCATCAGGGAACTGCAGAGCAAGGCGCCGATCGCCGAGCGTCCCGGCCGCCCACGGGCCAACCCCGGATGGCTGATCAACTGGATCCAGAACGCCCGGTTCGCCGGCTCGGGCGTGCGCGGCGGGTACGACGTCCGGGACGTCGACGCGTTCCTCGACCGCGTCGTCTCCGGGCTGCGCGGCGTGGCGCCGCCGGTGACGGCCCGCGACGTCCGGGAGAGCGCGTTCCGCGTCGTCCGGCTGGGACCGGGCTACGACGAGCAGGAGGTCGACCGGTTCCTCACCCAGCTCGCCGGTGCCCTCGAAGGCCGCTGACGCCGCGCCAGGCCGCTGACGCCGCGCCCGACCGTTGACGCCGCGCCCCGCCGCGGAGTTATCCACATTTTCGCCGCGGGGTGGTGACCGGGACCGGGGCGCAGCAGGCTTCGGGGCATGGACGACTTCGACGCGCAACGCCGGCGGCTGGGCTCCTTCCTCGGCCTGCTGTTCACCACCGAGATCATCTCGGCCCTGCTGTCCCTGGCCCGGCCTGCGGTGCGGCTCGGCGCCGCCGGGGAGGTCCCGGTCACGCTCGGCGGCGCCCCGGTGCTGCCCGCCGCCACGGCCTGGCCGGTCTGGAGGGGCCGCCCGCTGGACTTCCTCGGCGCCGTCGACTTCACCGAACTCACCGCCTGGGGAGAGATCCCCGGGATCCCTCGTGGCGGCACCGCCGCCTTCTACTACGCGAGCGGCACGCCGCGCCCGTGGGGCGACGCGTCCGGCCAGCGGGACGGCTGGCGCGTTTTCACCGGTGATCTGCACCGCGCCGAACCACCGCCCGGCGCCCTGTCCTACCCACCGGCGGACTTGCGCGCAGCCCCGTTCCTGTCCCTGCCGTCACCGCAGGAGGCGGTCATACGACGCCTCGAACGGGTCCACCGCGGTTTCCTGGCGGAGTACGAGCAGTTGCACGCGGTCTGGTCCACGCAGGCAATGCCCGCGCACCAGCTGGGCGGGTGGCCCGACCTCGTCCAGCGGCCGATCGGTCCGGACTGCCTGTACGCCTCCACGGGCCGCCCGCTCGAGACCCTCGAAACCCCGGAGCTGTCACCGGACGAGCAGGCGGCCGTGGACGACTGGCGCCTTCTGCTCCAGCTCGACTCCGATCACCGCCTCGGCTGGTACTGGGGCGACCCGGGCCGCGTCTACTTCTGCTCTCGCCGGGACGACCCTTTGGAGCGGGCATGGCTGACCGTCCAAGCGGCCTGACATCCCGGAGGGCCGTCCATCCCGGTCGCCGGTGCGGGGAGGGATCAGCGACGGAGACGGATGGTGATCACGTACGCCGTGCAGACGACGGCCGACCAGAGGGCGAGATGGAGCACGAGACCGGGGAAGTCCGAGATGAAGGTGTCGGGGCCGTCGTGCGCGGACCGCAGCCACTCGATCATCGGCACGGAGAGCCAGGACAGCCGGCCGAGGCCCAGCAGCAGTACGGCCGTCGCGCCGCCCAGCAGCGCCAGAAGCGACGCTCCGGGGTCTGGGATGACCGCCCGGCTTGTCCAGGCGCCGAGCAGCGTGCCCGCGAGTGCGACCGGCACGCTCAGCGCGCACCCGGCCAGGATCGATCGCCCCGGCGCCTCCACGAGCAGCGCCTGCACGAGAGGAACTGCCAAGACGACGGCGCCCAGGCAGAGGTTCACCGTGTAGGCGGCGAGCAGGCCGGCCCACGTGGGCGTCCAACGGTGGCGTGCCGCCGTGGCCGACAGCGCCCGCTGCTCGTCCGGCTGCGTGTCCAGCAGGGCACGCGCCGTCCAGGCCCACACCGGGAACATGAACGCCGCCACGTCCCCGAAGGCGCCGACGGCCAGCGCGGTGCGCTCCGGGCCGCTCGGTCCTTGGAGCAGCACGAGCACTATGACCAGCGCGACGACGATCACCGGATGCAGGACGCGCAGCGAACGCACGTACCCCGCCACCTGGAACCGCGCGAGCGCGATCATCGATCCTCCGCGCGGTCGGCGAGTGCGGCGGTCCTGCTGCACGAGGTGGTCATGGGCCGGGTCTCCGGACGGTGTAGCCGTCGGCACGGAGCTTGGTCTCCACGGTGTCGGCGTCGTTCTCGGGCACCACGACCTCGAGCACCGTGACCCTCGGCGTGTCAGGGTCCTCGCCGGGGGCGAGGCGGGTCACGGTGCCGCCCGAGACCTGGAGCCGGCCGATGCCCGGAAGGGCTTCGATGCAGCGCTGGTGGTCGCTGATGACCACGGTGGCGCCGTCGGCGGCGCGACCGGCGATCAGTTCCGGCAGGGTGTCGCGGGTCGCGGTGTCCAGGCCGGCGAAGGGCTCGTCCAGGATCAGGAGCCCCGGATCGCCCATGAGCGCCTGGGCCAGCCCGACCTTCTGCGCGCTGCCCTTGGACAGCTCCAGCAACCGCACATCGAGGAGGTGCTCGAAACCGAGACGTCCGGCCCACGTCCCGATCACGTCCTCGGGTACCCGCCTGATGGCGGCCATGTGGGCGAGGTAGGCGCGGACCGTGAAGGGCTGGTCCACCGGGAAGCGCTCGGGCGCGTACCCGACCCGGCTCGGCCGGTCCCGCACCGCACCCCTGCGGGGCGTGCGCAGACCGGCGATGAGGCGAAGGAGCGTGGACTTGCCTGCCCCGTTCCGGCCGGTCACCTCGGTGACGCTGCCCGCCGGGAGGGAGAGCGTGACGTCCCTGAGCACCCAGGGACCCCTCCGGTGATAGCGGAAGGCGACATCGTCGAGCCGCATAGGACACGAAGGGTAGCGGCGGAAACCTAAGCACGCCGTTAGGGAGGAGGCTGCGCGGGCGGGCCGGGGGCGGCAGAATGCCGCGCATGGCTGACTCCGCGTCCGGCAGGACCTGCGTCTTCTGCGAGATCGTGAAAGGGGAGCGTCCCGCGCACATCGTCCTCGACGTCCCGGACGCGCTGGCGTTCCTCGACACCCGGCCGCTCTTCAAGGGGCACACCCTGCTGGTGCCGCGGACGCACTACGAGACCCTGCCGGACCTGCCCGCCGAACTGCTCGGGCCGTTCTTCGGGCACGCGCAGCGGCTCGCCGCGGCCATGGAGTCGGTGCTGGGCGCGGCCGGATCATTCGTGGCCATGAACAACCGCATCAGCCAGAGCGTCCCGCACGTGCACGTCCACGTCGTCCCCCGCAACCGCAAGGACGGCCTGAGGGGATTCTTCTGGCCGCGCCAGAAGTACGACTCCGACACCGAAGCCGCCGACTACGCCACCCGCCTCGCCACCGGCCTCCGTGAGCCGGCCTGAAGTGGAGCCGGCTCGGGCTGGGAGCGGTGCGATGGGGGCCTCGGGCCGCACGCGAGGTGCAGGGGCTTCGGGCCGCACGTGGTGCGGGGGCTTCGGGCCGCGCGCGAGGTGGGGGGCTTCGGGCCGCACGCGGGGCGTGGTCAGACGTCCCGCGTGCGGGGCGGGAAGCGGGCGCGGTCAGGGCAGGGCTAGGAGGAGGGCCACGTAGGGTTCGGCCGGCGCGGTGTCGGGTGGTGTGTCCGGGGTGGCGGCGCGGACGGCGGCGGCGTGCTCGTAGAGGTCGCGTTCGGCGCGGTCGAGAGCGGCGGACAGGACGTAGTCGGCGACGTTCCAGCCGATCAGTTCGGCGGCCTTGCGGATGGCGAGGAGCTGCTCGGCGGATGTGCTCAGGACGATGTGGTCGTCGGCTTCGGAGGCGGGAAGGTCCTGGCGGACCGACTCAGACATGGCCGGTCTCCTTCCTTGCGGCATCTCAAAGTACGCCGGGAGGGGTTGCCGGGACATCCTCAATCGGGACGAGAATCGACGGATGGCGGGCGATGGCGGACGGCGGCGCGCGGCCTCAGCGGGTGCCCCAGGAGTAGGTCTGTTTCCGCAGCTTGAGGTAGACGAAGCTCTCGGTCGAGACGACTCCGCGGACGGCCCGGATCCGGCCGAGCAGCTCCAGCAGCCGCTCGTCGTCCTCGCAGACCAGCTCGAGCAGGATGTCGAACGAGCCGGCGGCGATGACGACGTAGTCGATCTCGTCGAGGGCGGCGAGCTCGTCGGCGATCGTCTCCAGGTCGCCCTCGCACTTGACGCCGATCATCATCTGCCGGGAGAAGCCGAGCATCAGCGGGTCGGTCACGCCGACGATCTGCATGACGCCGGCGTCGAGGAGCTTCTGCACCCGCTGCCGGACGGCGGCCTCGGACAGCCCGACGGCCTTCCCGATGGCGGCGTAGGAGCGGCGGCCGTCCTGCTGGAGCTGCTCGATGATCTGCTTGGCGGTCGCGTCGAGCTGGACGGCCGGCCGGGCCGGCCCCCGGCGGGCGGGAGGGCGCTCCTCCGTCATCGTAGGTACTCCTAGCTGCGGCATCGAGGGTGTGAGGCGGTTGGACCAAGTGAATCAGTCGTGAAACTGGATCGTAACAACGGAATCACTTGTGTTGGTCGAGAACCTCTGTCAGGGTCAGGCCAACAGGACAGTTCGGGCGGCGGCGCCCAGGAAGGAACGAGATGAGCGGCGAACGGCTGCGCAACTTTATCGGTGGCGAATACGTGGACGCCAAGGACGGGCGGACGCTGGAGGTGGTCGACCCCAGCACCGGCGAGGCGTACGCGCAGGCGCCGGTGTCCGGCGCCGAGGACGTCGACGCCGCGTTCCGCGCCGCCGCGGAGGCGTTCCCCGCCTGGCGGGACGCGACGCCCGGCGAGCGCAGCCTGGCGATGCTCCGGTTCGCGGACGCGGTCGAGGCGCGGGGGCGCGAGCTGGTCGAGGCGGAGAGCCGCGACACCGGCAAGCCCGTCCAGCTGACCATGGAGGAGGAGCTGCCGCCGATGGTGGACAACCTCCGCTTCTTCGCGGGGGCGTCCCGGGTCCTGGAGGGCAAGGCGACCGGCGAGTACCTGGCGGACCACACCTCGTCCATCCGGCGCGAGCCGATCGGGGTCTGCGCGCAGGTGACGCCGTGGAACTACCCGATGATGATGGCGGTCTGGAAGATCGGGCCGGCGCTGGCGACGGGCAACACCGTGGTGCTCAAGCCGTCGGACACGACCCCGGTCAGCACGCTGATGCTGGCGGAGATCGCCGCGGAGTTCCTGCCGCCGGGCGTGTTCAACGTGATCTGCGGCGACCGCGACACCGGCCGCGCGCTGGTGGAGCACCCGACGCCGCAGATGGTGTCGATCACCGGCAGCGTGCGGGCGGGCATGGAGGTCGCCGCGGCCGCCGCGAAGGACCTCAAGAAGGTGCACCTGGAGCTCGGCGGCAAGGCGCCCGTCGTGGTGTTCGACGACGCGGACGTGGAGTCGGCGGCGCAGGGCATCGCCGAGGCCGGCTACTTCAACGCCGGGCAGGACTGCACCGCGGCGACGCGGGTGCTGGTCGCGGACCGGCTGCACGACGAGTTCACCGCCGCCCTCACCGAGGCCGCGCGCGGCACCGTGGTCGGCCCGCCGAGCAACACCGACGCCTTCTACGGCCCGGTGAACAGCGCCGCGCAGCTGGAGCGCGTCCAGGGCTTCATCGACCGGGTCCCGGCGCACGCGGAGGTGCTGGCCGGCGGTTCGCGGTCCGGCGACACCGGCTACTTCTTCGAGCCCACGGTCGTCGGCGGGCTCCGCCAGGACGACGAGATCGTGCAGAACGAGGTGTTCGGCCCGGTCATCACCGTCCAGCGCTTCTCCGACGAGGCGCAGGCGATCGAGTGGGCGAACGGCGTCCGGTACGGCCTGGCGGCCAGCGTGTGGACGCAGAACCACGGGCGCGCGATGCGCATGAGCAAGGCACTGGACTTCGGGGCGGTGTGGGTGAACACCCACATCCCGTTCGTCTCGGAGATGCCGCACGGGGGCTTCAAGCACTCGGGCTACGGCAAGGACATGTCGATGTACGGAATCGAGGACTACACCCGCGTCAAGCACGTCATGCACTACATCGGCGCCTGACGGACCCACCGCGGCGGTGGGCGGGCCGGCGTCCGTCCTCTGGACGGGCGCCGGCCGGCGCGGGGGCGCCGCCGCGCTGGTCGGGCGCCACGAGCTCGTGAAGGAAACCCAGCCCATGACCGAAACCCAGCCCGCCCCGGCGCGCGACGACCCGGGTCGCGCAGTTCCCGCCATCGAGCTCACGGGAGTCGAGAAGACCTACCACGCCTACGGCGAGGCCGTCCCGGCCGTCCGCGGCGTGGACCTGGAGATCGGGCAGGGGGAGTTCTTCTCCCTGCTCGGCCCGTCCGGATGCGGCAAGACCACCACCATGCGCATGATCGCCGGCTTCGAGGAGCCGACGGGCGGCGAGATCTACCTGCACGGACGCAGCGTCACCGGCGTGCCCGCCAACCGCCGCGACGTCAACATGGTGTTCCAGTCGTACGCGCTGTTCCCGCACATGAACGTGTTCGACAACGTCGCGTTCGGGCTGCGCCGGCGCGGCGTCGCCAAGGCCGACGTCAAGGCGCGGGTCGGCGAGATGCTGGAGATCGTCGACCTGACGGGGCGGGAGCGGCGCCGCCCCGCCGAGCTGTCGGGCGGCCAGCAGCAGCGCGTGGCGCTGGCCCGCGCGCTGGTCAACCGGCCGCGCGCGCTCCTGCTGGACGAGCCGCTCGGCGCGCTGGACCTGAAGCTGCGGCAGGCGATGCAGGTCGAGCTGAAGCGGATCCAGCGGGAGGTCGGCATCACGTTCGTGTACGTGACGCACGACCAGGGCGAGGCGCTGACGATGTCGGACCGGATCGCGGTGATGAGCGACGGGCTGATCGAGCAGCTCGGCTCGCCGCGGGAGATCTACGAGCATCCGGCGACGCGGTTCGTGGCCGGGTTCATCGG
The DNA here is from genome assembly GCF_041951385.1 of Actinomadura sp. NTSP31. NCBI lineage: Bacteria > Bacillati > Actinomycetota > Actinomycetes > Streptosporangiales > Thermomonosporaceae > Actinomadura > Actinomadura sp. NTSP31. The sequence continues at coordinate 71,602 of NZ_JBGNUT010000015.1, forward strand.
GACGTCCAACCTGCTCGGCGGCGAGGTCGCCGAGGTGTCGGGGGGCGTCGCGGTGATCTCCTACGGGCCGGACGGGCGGATCGAGGTGCCGGTGCGGGACGGGCCGGCGGTCGCGGCGGGGGAGCGGCTGGAGCTGACGGTCCGGCCGGAGAAGATCGGCATCGGGGCCGGCAAGCCGGCGGACGACCTGTGCGGCGTGCGCGGCACCGTCACCGAGGTCGTCTACCTCGGGACCTCGACGAACTACAACGTCACCACCTCCACCGGGGCGGACGTGGTCGTGTTCATGCAGAACGCCACCGGCGCCGACGACATCGCCGTCCGCGGGGACGGCGTCTGGCTGTCGTGGGACCCGCGCCACTCGTACGCCATAGGAGCCCCCCAGTGACGAACATCGACCCCGCGTTCCTGCGCGGACTGACCCGTCCCCGGCTGGCACGTTCCACCCCGTCCCGCCGGGACGTCCTGCGGCTGATGGGCGCGGCGGGCGCCGGCCTGGCCCTGTCGGCCTGCGGCGTGAAGGGGCAGGGCGGCAAGGGCAAGGTCACCCAGAACGACGTGCAGAAGTACTGGTCGGGCAAGGCCAGGACCGGCAAGCTCAACTGGGCGAACTGGCCGGGCTACATGGAGGACGACCACGCGACCATCAAGGCCTTCGAGAAGGCCACCGGCATCAAGGTGGACTACAAGGAGGTCATCCAGGAGATGGGCCCCTGGTTCGGCAAGATCCAGGCGCCGCTGGCGGCGGGCCAGTCGATCGGCTTCGACCTGATGGTCATGACGAACGGGATCCAGCTGGAGCAGGCGCGGCAACTCGGCTACCTGGCGCCGCTGGACCAGTCGCGGCTGAAGAACTTCCAGGCCAACGCCGGGGCGACGTTCAAGAACCCGTCGTACGACCCCGGCAACGCGTTCACGGTCCCGTACGAGTCGGGCATCACCGGGATCGCGTACAACACCAAGTACGTCAAGGAGGAGATCACCAGCATCGCGCAGCTGTTCGACCCGAAGTACAAGGGGCGGGTCGGCATGATGGGCGACTCGCAGGAGCTGGGGAACTTCGGGATGTTCCTGCTCGGCATCGACCCGGAGAAGTCGACTCCGGACGACTGGCAGAAGGCCGCGGCGAAGCTGCGCGAGCAGCGCGACAAGGGGATCGTCCGCAAGTACTACAACCAGGACTACGTCGACGCCGTCAGCAAGGGCGACGTGTGGATGACGATGGCGTGGTCGGGTGACGTGTACAGCATGACCAGTCCGGACGTGCGGTTCGCCATCCCGAAGGAGGGCGGCACCATCTGGACCGACAACATGTGCATCCCCAAGACCGCGAGCAGCCCGGTCGACGCCATCACGCTGATGGACTGGCTGTACGTCCCGGAGAACAACGCGCCGCTGACCGAGTTCGTCAACTACATCACGCCCGTCCCGGGGGTGAAGCAGGTCATCGCGGCGGACGCGGCGAAGGCCACCGGTGACGACAAGAAGGACCTGACCCGGCTCAGCACGAGCCCGCTGGTGTTCCCGTCCGACGCCGACATGCAGCGGCTGCGGCACTACCGGCGCCTCACGCAGGCGGAGGTGGCGCAGTACCAGAAGATCTTCGAGCCCATCGCCAAGGGGTCGTGATGGCCCGCCGGTCCAGGGGCGGCGCGTCGACGCCGTACCTGATGATCCTGCCGAGCGGGCTGTGGATGCTGGCGTTCTTCATCATCCCGATCGTGCTGATGGTGTCGCTGTCGCTGCAGACGGGCAACCTCATCGACGGCTTCCAGCAGACGTTCCACTGGCAGAACTACACCGACAGCCTGAACACCTACGGCGACAAGGTGGTGCGGTCGCTCTGGTACGGGCTGCTGGCGACGATCCTGTGCATCGCGCTCGCGTATCCGGCGGCGTACTGGATCGCCTTCCGCGGCGGGCGGCACAAGTCGACGTACCTGTTCCTTCTGCTGCTGCCGTACTTCGTGTCGTTCATCCTGCGGACGGTGTCGTGGAAGCTGGTGCTGACCGACAACGGGCCGATCCTGGGGCCGCTGCGCGACCATGGCATCCTGCCGTCCGATTTCCACGTCCTGGACACCGGCGTCGCGGTGGTGTCGGGGCTGACCTACAACTTCCTGCCGTTCATGGTGCTGCCCATCTACGTGGCGCTGGAGCGGATCGACGAGCGCGTGGTGGAGGCGGCCTACGACCTGTACGCGAGCCGCACGCAGGCGTTCGCGCGGGTCGTGCTGCCGCTGTCGCTGCCCGGCGTGTTCGCCGGCGTCATCATGACGTTCGTGCCGGTGTCGTCGGACTACGTCAACGCCGAGGTGCTGGGCGGGCCGCAGAACACCATGATCGGCAATGTGATCCAGACGGAGTACTTCGACAACAGCGCCTACCCGGTGGCGTCCGCGCTGTCGTTCGCGCTGATGGCGATCCTCCTCGTCGGCATCTTCGTCTACGCGCGGTCGCTCGGCACACAGGACGTTCTGGAGGCGGCGGGACGATGACGGCACTCGCACCCACCCGGACGGCGCGTCCGGCGCCGCCGCGCCGGCGCCGCCGGATCGCCGGGCTGCACCTCTACACGCTGCTGCTGATCGCTTGGCTGATCCTGCCGATCGCGATCATGATCCTGTTCGGCTTCAACGACACCCACAGCAAGCAGAACTTCCAGTGGCAGGGCTTCACCCTCAAGTGGTACGTCCACCTGTTCGACAAGGAGGACCTGACCACCGCGGTGATCAACTCGCTGACGATCGCGGTGCTCAGCACCGCCATCACCACGGTGATCGGGACGTTCGCCGGCATCGCGCTCGGCCGGTACCGGTTCCGCGGCAAGGGCGCGACGAACCTGGTGCTGTTCATGGCGATCTCCTGCCCGGAGATCGTGATGGGCGCGTCGCTGCTGTCGATGTTCGTCACGTTCAACCTGCCGCGCGGCTACCTGACGATCCTGCTCGCGCACGTGATGTTCTCCATCGCGTTCGTGGCCGTGACGGTGCGGGCGCGGGTGGTCGGCCTCGACCCGGCGGTGGAGGAGGCCGCGCAGGACCTCGGGGCCGGGCCGTGGACCCGGTTCCGGCTGATCACGCTGCCGATGATCATGCCCGGGGTGGTGGCGGGGGCGCTGCTGGCGTTCGTGCTGTCCATCGACGACTTCGTCATCACCAACTTCACCAGCGGCTCCACCATCACGTTCCCGCTGTGGATCTACGGCTCCACCCGGACGGGGACGCCGCCGCAGGTCAACGTGATGGGGACGATCATCTTCGGGGTCGGCGTGGTGATCGCGGTGGTGTCGGTGCGGCGCAGCATCCGCGCGTCCCGCTGAGCCCGCCGGGATGGTCCCGTGAACGTGCTGGAGTCGCTCGCGGAGGCGCAGCCCGCGCCGTACTGGCTCGACGCCGCCGCCGGCGCCGCCCGGCCCGAGCCGGGGGAGGCGCCGGCGGGGGAGCACACGTGCGACCTCGCCGTGGTCGGCGGCGGCTACGGCGGCCTGTGGACGGCCCTGCTCGCCAAGGAGCGCGACCCGTCCCTGAACGTCGTCGTGCTGGAGGCCGGGCGGGTGGGGTCGGCCGCGTCCGGGCGCAACGGCGGCTTCTGCGCGGCGAGCCTCACCCACGGCCTGGAGAACGGCGCCGACCGCTGGCCGGACGAGATGCACACGCTCGAACGGCTCGGCTGGGACAACCTGCGCGCCATCGGCGCGACCCTCACCCGCTACGGCATCGACGCCGAATGGGAGCCGACCGGGGAGATGACCGTCGCGACGCGGGAATGGCAGGTCCCGGCGCTGGAGCGGGAGGCGGAGAAGGCGTACGAGCTCGGCTGGCAGCCGATCCTGCTCGGCCCGGAGGCCGTCCGCAAGGAGGTCGCCTCGCCCACCTACCTCGCCGGTCTCTGGGACCGCGACGCCGTCGCCATGGTGCATCCCGCCAAGCTCGCCTTCGGGCTGGCCGCCGCGTGCCGGTCCCTCGGCGTCCGGATCCACGAGAACACGCGGGTGACCGGACTGCGCTCGGACGCCCGGAGGCTGCGGCTGAGCGTCGCGCACGGGTCGGTGACGGCCCGGCGCGTCGCACTCGCGACCGGCGCGTTCCCGCCCCTGCTACGGCGCATGCGCGGCTTCCTCGTCCCGGTGTACGACTACGCGCTGGTCACCGAGTCGCTCACCCCGGCGCAGCGGGAGGCCGTCGGCTGGAAGCACCGGCAGGGCCTCGGGGACGGCGCGAACCAGTTCCACTACTACCGGCTGACGGCGGACGACCGGATCCTGTGGGGCGGATACGACGCCGTCTACCACTACGGGAACGGCCTGCGTCCGGACCTGGAGAACCGCCCCGCCACGTTCGCCGCCCTGGCGCGGCACTTCTTCGCCACCTTTCCCCAGCTCGAAGGCATCCGCTTCACCCACGCCTGGGGCGGCGTCATCGACACGTGCAGCCGCTTCTGCGCGTTCTACGGGACGGCCTATGACCGCAGGCTCGCCTACGCGGCGGGCTACACCGGCCTCGGGGTCGGTGCGACCCGCTTCGGCGCTGACGTCATGCTCGACCTGCTCTGCATCGGCCTGGCGCCCGGCGAGGAGACCGAACGCACCCGGCTGGCGATGGTGCGCTCCAAGCCCGTGCCGTTCCCGCCCGAGCCGTTCAGGTACGGCGTCATCGAACTCACCCGGCGGGAGATGGCCCGCGCCGACCGCAACGACGGCCGCCGCGGCCTCTGGCTCCGCACCCTCGACCGCCTCGGCGTCGGCTTCGACTCCTGAGGAAGGGCGGCCCCGTCTCCGACGGGGCGCCGCGGAGGGGCCGGGCTCAGTCGGGGGCCTCATCGGTGGCGCCGAAGATGACGGACGAGACCTCGAGGTAAAGCTGTTCCGGGTAGGGCATGTAGCCGACGTTGCGCAGCGCCTGCTTCTGCCCGGCGGACTCCAGGATGAACTCGCCGTAGCCGAGCATCCGGCCGGCGACGGACCGCTCCAGCGCGATGTCGGTGACCTTCGCCAGCGGCATCATCGCCACGGTGCGGTTCAGCACGCCGCTGATCAGCATCACCCGGTGCTCGGTGACCAGGAAGAACTGGATGGACCAGGCCGCGACCTTCCAGACCAGGTAGCCGAGCGTCGGCAGCCACACCAACCAGACCCAGACGATCCCGGTGACGGCGGAGACCGCCCCGCAGGCGATGAGGGTGGCGACGACGATGACGGCGGGCAGCAGGAGCACCGCCGGATGCCTGCGCACCGCGATAACCCGTCCCTCGTAGGACATCAGGTACCTGTCGACGGTCCGCGACTTGGAGTCGCGGTAGACCATCATGTCCTGCAGATTCACGGCGGCGTCCTCGTCATGATCCGGTGTCTCCAACCGTAGCCCACCGGGGGCCCGCGATGCAGGGACCGCGGGGTGAGGGGGCCGGGGGTGCGGGGAACGGGGGATTGGCCTTGTGCGGGTCGGGCGGGCGGCTGATGATGTTGGTCATGGACGGCGTGCGCGACCCCGGGGAGCAGCCGCAGGAGGGCCGCGCGGGCGTCCCCCGACCGCAGGGAGGGCTGCCTCCCGACGTCATGGGGCGCCCGATCTGGCGGCTGCTGCTGCGCGGGCTCGGCGTGTACCTGCCGGCGTGGCGGGCGCCCGCCACGGTGCTGCGGGTCCCCGGCGGCGCGACCGGGTTCGGCCCGCCCGCGTTCCTGGACGGCGACGCCGGTTTCGGGCTGCAGATCCCCGACCGGCGCAGGGGGCTGGAGCCCGACCGGGAGATCTACGTGCGGGGGCGGGAGAACCCGAGCTTCGGCATCGTGATGGCGGGTCCGGCCGAGGCGATCGGCAGCCGGGTCGTGGACGCGGCGGTGCTGATGCGGTTCGCGCGGCGGCTGACCTTCGAGGAGCTGTTCGACACCGGCGACGCCGACTCGGTGCCGTACGCGGTGCGCGGGGCGCGGGCGGTGGAGAACGTGGTGTTCCTCGACCGGGCCGCCGGCGTCGGGCTGTGCGCGGAGGTCGAGCCGGTGACGCGTGCCGTGCACTGCCCGCTGTACGTGCGGATCGGCGGTCCGCCGGAGCGGACCGTGCGGGTCTACGGCGTCGACGCCGCCCCGGGCGAGGGCGCGGTCTACGGGGTGGAGGACCAGGCGGTCAGGTCCCACAGCTGATGGGACGGCAGCCGCCGCAGCCGTTCCGTGGCGGAGGACGGGTCCCAGAACACCTCGTCGCTCTCCAGCTCCAGTGACTGGGCGGCGGTCAGCACCGCGCACAGCAGCTCGTCGCGGGTGCGGACGGCCATCAGCGGCCCGATCTGCGCCACGGCGCCCGAACACTCCGAGAGGGTGCGCAGCAGCGCCTTGAGGGCCTCCTCGTCCTCCGGGGCGCGCGGGGGCTCCACGCCGGGCGGCAGGCCGGGCTCGACGCGGGCCAGGCCGCCGCGCCGGTCGCCGCCGTTCGCGGTGAGGCCGTTGCGCGGCGCCGCGCTGCCGGCCGAGATGAGCAGGGCGCTGAACGCGCCGGCGAGGTCCTCGGCGGCCTGCCCGCCGAGGAAGTAGCGGCGCCGCTCGGCGGAGCCGGGCGCCGTGCCGTCGGTGCCCTCGGCGGTGCGGAACCGGACGTTCAGCCGGCTGGCCCGCACGCACCGCTCGTACATCTCGGTGAGGATGTCCTCGAGCTGGTCGTCGCGCGTCCACAGCCGCCCGGTCGCGGTGACGGACGCCCCGCCGGGGTGCGCGCGCGGCCGTCCGGTCAGCGCGGCGGTGACGGTGTCGTCCAGCTCGCCCTCGGTGTACTGGAGCAGCTCGGTGACGACGTCCTCGACGTCCTCCAGCGTGCGGGTGAGGGTGCGCTGCAGTTCGAGGATCTCCTCGCCGCCGCGCTCCAGTTCGGCGAGCCGGTCCAGCGCGCCATCGACCTGCCCCGCCACGGCGGCCGCGCCGGTGCCGGTGACCGAGCGCACCGACGTCTCGATCTCGGTGAGCTTGCGGCGCAGCGCGGTGAGCGTGATCCGCTGCTGCTCCAGGTCGTGCAGCCGGCCGGCCTGGACGCGCAGGTGCTCGTCGGCCTGGTGGACGCGCCCGGCCAGCTCCTCGACCTGCTCGTTGTTGTGCCGCAGCCGGCCGTCCAGCGCCGGCAGCACGTCCTGCTTGACCCGCGACAGCTCGGCGGTGAGCTGCTCGCCGACCGTGACCAGCACGTTGTTCTGCTTGGTGACCTGCTCGTTCAGCTCGTCGACGCGGTGGGTGAACGCGTTCGCCTGGTTGCGGGTCTGGCGGCCCGCGTAGAGTTCCAGCGCTCCGACCACGACGCACAGCACCACCAGGACGACCGTCGTCATGGCACTCCTCGGGCGGGGCGGTTCCTACCGGAATGGGTTTTGATCGCGACCATAACTTACGATCACGCGCGCCGACCGGAACTTACGTAACCGACTGATCTCAGTGACCGTCCGGTCTCATCCGCCCTTCACGCCACGCGATCGACGCCGTTGCGTGCTCATGCCGTCACGATTCGTCACAGCCCTCGAATTGGGGCACGGTCGTGGTGACCTTCAGGCCCGCCGGGTCGAACCATTTGTGCAGGAGCCGGGGCGCGGTGCCGTCCTGGTACATCCCGGTGATCGCCTTGTTCACGGCCTCGCAGCCGTCCACGTCGTCCTTGCGCAGGCCGATGCCGTACGGCTCGTCCGAGAACGGGGCGTTGACGATCTTCACCTTGTGGCCCTGCCGGGCGGCCTGCGCGGCCAGGCCCGCCAGGATCAGGTCGTCGGTCGAGACGGCGTCGAGCCGGTCGGCGGTGAGCCCGTCGAGGCAGGCGGCGTACCCCTGCTGCCCGCCGACGTCGGCGGGCCGCGCGGCGACGCCCATCTCGTCGTGGACGCGCGGGAACGACACCGACCCGGCGACCCGGCACAGCCGTTTCCCGGCGAGGCCGTGGACGTTCTTCACGGCGGACGCGTCGGACGCCCGCACGAGCACGTCCTGGTGTGCGACGTAGTACGGGCCGGCGAACGCGACGTCCAGCTTCCGCTCGGGCGTGATGGAGTAGCTGGCGACGACGAGGTCGACCTTGCCGTCCTTGATCAGGGCCTCGCGGGTTTTGGAGGTCACCGGCGCGAAGCGGACGTGCGAGCCGGTGACGCCGAGCCGCCTGGCGACCTCCGTGGCGATGTCGACGTCGAAGCCCGCGTAGGTGCCGCCGGCCCGCGACCCCACGCCCGGCTGGTCGGTGTTGACGCCGATCGTCAGCTCGTCCTTGTCCGCGACGGACGACTCGCCCGCGTCGGCGATCCCGCACGCGGCCGCCGACAGCGCCGTCCCGGCGGCCAGCAGCGCCGCCGCCGCGCGCCGGGCGCGCAGGTTCCGCCGGATGCCCATGGTCCTCATTCCGCGCGCTCTCATCTCTGCCACCGGTACTCGGCCAGCCGCGGACGCACCCCGAGGAGCGCGAGCACGACGATGACGACGCCCGCGACGGGCAGCACCGCGTACCAGCCGCGCGTGCCGTGCTCGCCGTCCTTGATCGCCTCGCCGAAGGCGGTGTGGTGGATGCCGATCAGGGCCTGCATGTCCTTGTCGTACCGGGCGAAGTCGGCGGTGGCCGCGCCGCGTGCCGCGATGGCCTGCTCGCGCTGCCCGCCGTCGGCGAGCTTCCGCATCCGGTCGTCGTTGAGCTGGACCTTCTGGTAGTCGGCCAGCACGCGCCCGAGTGCGGCGTCGGTGTTCACGGGCCTGGCGAGGTCCTCGACCCGGTTGGCCTCCGCGCCGAGGAAGCCGAGGAAGGGCGCGCGTCCGTTCCCGGCGGACAGCCCCTTCTGCACGGCCGCGTTGTACTCCTCGAGGTTCCCGGCCTTCAGGTACAGGATGGTCTGCGACTTCTTCAGGTAGACCTGCTCGTAGGTGTCGGCGCGGTCCGGGTCGAGCAGGAAGCGCGTCTCGTCGGCGTTCGCGCTGTTGCCGATCGCGCGCGCCCTCGACAGCGACAGGATCGGGTCGAAGCCCTGCTCCTTCGCCCTGCGCAGGTCGTCGGCCTGCCCGGAGAGCATCGCGGCGCAGCCGGCGACGAGGACGAGCGCGCCGAGCGTGGCGACCGCCAGCGCCGGGTTCAGCAGCCGCCGGAAGCGCCGCGCCAGGTACACCTGGAGCGCGAGCAGGACGGCCAGCAGCACGACCCCGGCGGCGATGACCCACAGCGCGCCCGTCCGGACGTCGGACCGCTTGTCCTCGTAGGTGTGCCGGACGAGGGTGCCGTTGTCGAGCGTGAGGTTGTACGCCTTGGGCAGCAGGTCGAGCTTCATCATGTCGGTCGCCTGCCGGTACACCTCCAGCACCGGCTGCGGCGGCCGTCCCGACGCGCGGCCGGACTGCCGGTCGAGCAGCAGCGCCTGCGAGGCGAGCCGCTCGTAGCGGCCGAGCCCGTCCAGCAGTTCGCGGGCCGTGTTGTCCTCGGTGGTCTCGTCGGCCAGCTTCGCGGCCTTCAGGAGGGCGTCGCCGGCCTTCTGCCGGTCCTGGTCGTAGCGGGCCAGCGCCTGGTCGCGCCCGCCGCCTGCCGCGCCGCCCGCGAGCAGCGCGTTGGCGAGTTGGGCGTCCATGTCCGACAACTGGAAGTACATGTCGCCGGTCGCGACGACCTGCGGGCCGGCGTCGTGCCCGATGACCCGCACGCCGTCGCGGGCGTCGCCGACCGCAGCCCACGCGACCGCGAGCACGACTACGAGCACCACGGCGACCGCCGCGGTCAGCGCCCGGATCCGGCTGGCGACGGTGCGGGGCAGGGCCCGCGCGATCCCCGCCGGCTCCGCGCCGTCCGCGCGCCGCGGCCGCCGTCCGGACGGCCCCTCGGGCGGGGAGGCCGCGCCGCCGGCGGGCGCGGCGGCCCCGGCGGGACGCCCGGACGGTGGGCCCGGCGGACCCGCCGGCGCCTGCTGGACGGCCGTCATATCGCCTCGTCTCTGGTGAGCGTGATGGTGGTCCAGGCGCCGACGTGGATGCGGTCGCCCGCGGACACCGGGACCTCCACGTTCAGCGGGATCGGATCGGTGGAGCCGTTCAGGCACGTCCGGTTCGTGGAGCCGGGGTCGACGAGCGTCCAGGTGCCGTTGGGCTTGGCCAGCAGCACCGCGTGCACGTGCGAGACGCCCGGGTCCTCCGGCGGCTCGCGCAGGTCGATCTCGGGCGGGGACGCCTGCGCCGAGCTCCGCCGGCCGATGCGGATCTGCCGGCCCTGGAGCGGGATCCGCCGCTCCGGCGCGTACGGCGGGAAGGCCAGCGACGCCGAGTCCGGCCCCTCTTCGGCGATGACCGCGTTGTAGTAGTCGTGGTCGGCCACCACCACGGCCGTCCAGCCCACCGCGCCCGGGACGGGAGGCGCCGGGACGGGCGGTGCCGGCACGGGCGGGGCCGGTACCGGTGGCGCGGGCACGGGCGGTGCCGGGACGGGCGGTGCGGGTACCGGTGGTGCCGGTACCGGTGGCGCGGGGACCGGCGAGGAGGGCGGGGTCGGCCTGCCGCCGCCGATCGCGAAGTCGTATCCGCAGATTTCGCAGAACCGGTCGGTGCCGCGTTCGCCGCAGTCCGGGCACGTCCGTTCGCCGCCCGCTCCGGGCGACGGCGCGGCGGGCGACGCGGCGGGCGCACCGCCGCTGGGCGGGGTTCCGCCGATGAGCTCGCCGCACTCGTCGCAGTAGTCCGCGGCCTGGGAGGTGTGTCCGTTGGGGCAGATCGCCATGCTCAGCCCTCGCCCCGCCGCGTCGTGACGGTCTCGTCCTTGCGGGTCGTCGGGGTCCCGGCCCCGCGGGTCCGGACGGTCTTGGTGGACCGGGTGTCGAGCGTCATCTCGTCCGCCTTGTCCACGTCCCGCCGCAGCCGGACCGTGCCGGTGGCCACGTCGACGACGTCCACGACCCGGCGCAGCAGCGAGGTGATCTCCTCGTTGCCGGCCTGGTCGGCCAGCACCACCGCGCGGCCGAGCCGCGCCGTCGCGGTGTCGGTGTCGCCCTTGGCGCGGGCCTCGAGGCCCTCCTGGATGGCCTGCGCCAGCTCCGCCTGGCCGGTGTAGTCGGCGACCCGCGGGTTGATCTTGGTGGAGAGCGCCTCGTCGTCGGTCCACTGCGCGAGCACGTTGCCGGTCGCCAGGACCCGCGCCTCCTCACCGGGCGCCCCCGGCACGACCAGCTTCACCCACGCGGCGCGCACCTCCTTGCCGACCTCGCCGGGCGGCACCTCCACGCAGACGTGGTAGTCGCGGCTCTCCGCGCCCCAGGCGCCGAGCGGGTAGTCGCCCGCCTGCGGCGCGGACTCCACGCGCTTGTCGCTCAGGTCGTCGACGGACGGCATGACCTGCTTGACGAACTTCAGCGACGCGGTCTTCGGCGTCCACACGCGTAGCGCCACGTCCGCGACGGCCTTGCCCATCGCCGCCTCCGTCATCGCCCGGAAGTCGGCCGCGAGGTCGTTGGTGTCGCGGATGAACTCGACGCTGCCGAGCAGCGCGGAGGCGATCCGGCGCAGCTCGGCGACCTCCCAGTCGGTGCCGATGCCGCGGCAGTCGCAGACGAACCGGCCCGCGCAGCGCGCCAGCGCGGCGTTCAGCTGCTCGGGCGTCTCGTGCTGGTTCTTGCCGTCGGTCAGCAGGATCGCCTGCCGGACGGCGCCCTGGCGGGCGTCGAAGATCTCGTCGGCGAGCCGCAGCCACGAACCGATCGCGGTGCCGCCGGACGCCTTCAGCCGCTTCAGCTCCTGCCTGGCCCGCTGCCGGTTCCCCTCCGTTGCCTTGACCAGGCCCGGCTGCTGCGGGAAGACCATCGACGCCGCGTTGGAACCGGAGATGATCGCGAAGTCGACGCCGTCGCGCAGGGTGTCGACCGCGGTCTGCGCGGCGGCGACCGCCGCGCGCAGCTTGCTGTCCGGATAGGACATCGAGCCGGACGTGTCGATGATGATCACCACGGCGGCGTCCACCGCGGACGGCGCCGGCAGCGCCGGGCCGGTCGCCTCGACGGACACGACGGCGTGCACCTCGCGGCCGCCCGCGGGCAGGTACTTGTTCTGGTCGACCTTGACGGTGAATTGCGGCTGCTCGCTCATCGGTGCTGCTCCGTGCTCTCGGGGTGCGTGCGCGGGGGGACTTTGGGAGCGGGGAAGGGGATCACCGCGACGGTGATGTTGTCGCGCCCGCCGGCGTCCAGGGCGTGCCGGACGAGCGCCCGCGCGGCGCCCAGCGGGTCGGCGGCCGGGTCGGGCCGCCCGCCGTCCGCGGAGCCGTCCGGAGAGCCGTCCGCCGGATCGGGCGTGGAGCCGCCCGGGCCGCCGAGCAGGGCCGCCAGGTCGGCGGCGGCGGGGAAGTAGTTCCACAGGCCGTCGCTGCACACCAGCAGCGTGCCGGGACCCGCCGGGCGGAACGTCGCGACGTGCGGCCGGACCTCGCCCGCGTCCGCGCCCAGCCAGGCGGTGATGACGTGCGCGTTCGGGTGCGCCTCCGCCTCCGCCTCGGTCAGCGCGCCCTGCGCCACCATGATCGCGGCCCAGGAGTCGTCCTCGGTGAGCTGCCGGGACGCGCCCAGCTCGGCCATGTCGCCGGTGCTCGGCTCGGTGTCGCCGGGGTCGGCGCCGTCCGGGCCGGTCTCCTCCGGCTGCGTGTCCTCCTCGCCGGCGTCGGCCGTCGGGCCCTCCTCGGCGGACAGCCAGTAGGCGCGGCTGTCGCCGACCCACCCGACCGTCAGCGTCCCGCCGCGCGTCACCGCCGACACGTAGGTGCACGACGGCGCCTCCGACGGGGACGCGGCGAGCGCCGCCACCGCCCCGGCCGCCTTCAGCGCGGCCGTGCGGGTCGCGTCCTCGGGGTCCGCGCCGGCGTCCAGCAGCGCCGCCAGCTCGGCCGCGCCGGTGTCGGCCGCCGCGCGGGACGCCTCGTCCGGACGCTGCGACGAGCCGACCCCGTCCGACACGACCGCCACGATGCCGGCGGCGTGCGCGGCGAGGGCCAGCGCGTCCTCGTTGCGGCTGTAGCGCTTGCCGCGGTCGCTGGCCCCGGCGGCCGCGAGCGCGCCCGAGCCGTCCGCCCCGGACCCGTCCCCGCCAGCCGCCGCCGGAAGACCGACCTCCACATGGTCGCGCTCCGCGGGCTGCCGCAGGCCGCACCGCTCGCAGTAGCCGTCCGCGTCAATCGCCGCGCCGCCGCATTCCGGGCAGGGGCGCGCGTCGCCGGCGCCCGTGCGGCGCCGCGCGAGGGAGGCGGAGCTCTGCCGTATCGTCGCGCCCTCCCGGGGCGGCACGCCGCTCTCGCCGGGGCCGTCGGGCGGCGGGTCGCCGAGCTTGTGCCCGCAGTTCTCGCAGAACACGTAGCCCGGGTAGACGATCTCCTTGCACGCGGGGCAGGTCGGCTCGGCCGGCTTGGCCGCGGCGTCGTCGAAGCCGGGGCCGAGGCCGGCGCCGGCGGTGGGGTCGTCGGTCACAGGAGCGTCCTCGGGCGTACGGCGTTGGCGGAGTCGATGAGCAGCCGGGACTCGTCCCGGTCCCGGGAGCGGCGCGCCAGCTCCCGGTAGGTGCGTTCCAGCCGGCGCCGCAGCGTGGTCTCCTCCAGCGGCTCGCCCATCAGCGCGCCGCCCCGCGCGCCGTTGCCGGTACCGGCGGGCAGCCAGCCGAGGGCGGCCTCCAGGATCTCGGCGGCGAGCCTGTCGCGCCGCGCGTCGTCCAGGTCCAGGCCGGTCAGCCGCTCGCCCGCCGCGACCAGCTCGGCCGCCGTCAGCTCCGCCGGCGCGCGGCCGCGCACCGCCGTCGCCACCGCCGCGACCTGCGCGGGCACGTACCGGATGGAGATCTTCGGCACCGCGTCCAGCGCCGCGACGGCCTGCGCCCGGCCGCCCGCGGCCAGATGCACCCGGGCCAGCCCGAAGGCCGCGGTGAGGTAGCCGTGGTCGGTCCGCCACACCAGCTCGAACAGCCGGACGGCGTCGTCCGGCGCGGAGTGCTCGCGGCAGTAGGCCAGCGCGAGCTTCGGCGCCGCCTCGCCGGGCAGCAGCCCGTACAGCCGGTCGAAGCGCGGCTCGGCCTCCGCCGTCCGCTCCGCGGCGAGCAGCGACACCGCGCGGTACCAGTCGACCCGCCAGTCACCGGGACGGCTCAGGGCGACCTCGTCCAGCAGCGCCGCCGCCTCGTCCGGCGCGCCCGTCTCGATCTTCACGCGGGCGAGCGCCAGCAGCACCTCGGGCGTGCGCTCCGGCGCGTTCTCCAGCACCGGGCCGAGCTGCTCGTCGTCCAGCGCGGTCAGCCCCGCCAGGAACGCGGCGGCCGGGTCCGAGCCGTCCACCAGCGGCACCGGCAGCGCCGACGCCGCGATCCGCGGCGGGACGGGCGGCAGCGCGGACTCGGCGGACAGGTCGCCCGCCATCCACGGATCGAACCGCTCCGGGCCGAACAGGGCGGACGGCGCCGGACGCGGCGCGCCCTCCTGCGCCGCCACCACCTCGCGCAGCACGCCGGTCAGCTGCTCGGCCATCTCCGCGGCGTCCTGGAACCGCTCGGCCGGATCCTTGTGGGCCGCCCGCCGCAGGAACCGGTCGTAGGACTCGAACTCCTGGAGCAGCGGCACCTCGTCGCGCGGCGGAAGGCCGTCGACATAGGCGCGGGTGTAGCCCTTGAACGGGAAGCTCAGCACGGCCAGCGCGCGCCCGACCGTGTAGAGGTCGGAGCTGACCGACGGGCCCAGGTCGGCGATCTCGGGCGCCTGGTAACCGATCGTGCCGTAGATGGCGCCGTCCGGGTCGTCCAGCCGCCGCACCCCGCCGAGGTCGATGAGCTTCAGCTCCTCCTCGGACTGGATGACGTTGTCCGGCTTGAAGTCGCAGTAGATCAGGCCGTTGGCGTGCAGGTAGTCGAACGCGCGCAGGACCTCCAGGCCGTAGGCGATGGCCTGCGGCAGCGGCAGGTGCTTCTCGCCGGTGGGCTGCGGCTGCTCCAGCAGGATGTCCTTGAGCGACTGCCCGCCGACGTACTGCATGACGATGTAGTCGTCGCCCTCGTGCTCGACGAAGTTGTAGATCTTGACGATGTTGGGGTGGTCGACCGCGGCGAGGTAGGCGCGCTCGGCCTCCGCCGCGATCCTGGCGTCGGCGTCGCCGGTGTCGAGCAGGCCCTTGAGCACCACCCACCGGTTGCTGACCCGCTCGTCCTGCGCCAGGTAGATCCAGCCGAGGCCGCCGTGCGCGATGCAGCCGAGCACCCGGTACTGGTTCGCGACCAGGTCGCCGGGGCTGAGCTTGGGGGTGAAGGAGAACCCGGTACCGCACTTCGGGCAGAACCCCTCGGTGCGGCCCGGCCGGTCGGCGCGGCCGCGGCCCACCGGCTCACCGCAGTTGGAGCAGAACCGCTTGCCCTCCGCGACCTGCGGGTCGCTCATCACCGCCGACGACGGGTCCCGGTAGGCGATGCGCGGTACCTCCACGAGGCCGGCGCCCAGCATCCCGCGCCGTCCGGACGACCGCGACGAGCCGGTGCGCGTGCTGCCCGTCCTTGCCGTCCCGCTCGTTCCCGTGGTGCCGGACGAGGCCGACGCCTGGTCCGGGGCGGAGCCGCACTCGTCGCAGTAGCCGTCGACGACCGTCCCGGAGCAGCCCGGCTGGCGGCACTTGTCGTCGGGCGGCGCGGACGCGGCGGGCGACGCCTGCGGAGCCTGGACGTCCGGGGCGGAGCCGCATTCGTCGCAGTAGCCGTCCACGATCGTGCCCGCGCATCCCGGCTGCGCGCAGGCGCCGGACGCGGAGGAGGACGCGGCGGAACCGGACGCCGGCGAACCGGGCGTGGCGGACGGGCTCGGCGATGCGGGCGGCATGCCGCATATGACGCAGTAACCGTCCTCGACGGTTCCGCCGCACCCCGCCACAGTGCACTGGCTCAACGTTCCGCTCCCTTCACCCGCGAGGTAATGGCCTGCTGGTACTCCGAAAGCGTCACGGTCGCCTTCCGCAGGTCGCACGGCGAGGTCCAGAGCAGCTCGCGGGCCCGCTCGTAGAGCGCGGCGAGCCCGGCGTCCTCGGCGCCGCCGAGCCGCCCGGCCTTCGCCCGGTACGCCTCCAGCCGTCCGCGCAGTTCCTCGCGCCGGTCCAGCAGGCCCCGGATCACCTCGACGTCCCGCCGGGCCTGCTCCAGGGCGCCGTTCATCGCGCGTTCCAGGTCCGCGACCCGGCCGGCCAGCTCGTTCCACCCGCCGTGCCCCGCCGCCGCCCGCACGCCCGCGCCGTGCGGCGCGCGGCCGACGGCCGCGAGCCGGTCGGCCAGCGTGGCGGACATGTCGGGCAGGTCCGGCAGCACCGGGGAGGCGATCTTGGCCAGGACCTCGCCGCGGACCCGGCGCGCCTCGTCCTCCGCGGCGCGCAGCGCGTTCAGGGCCGCCTGGATTCCCGCGATCCGGTCGGCGAAGCCGTCGCGCAGCCGGTGCGCCTCCTCCAGGCCGCGCCGCACGTCCGCCAGCGCGGTCCGCAGCGCGTCCAGGCGGCTCGTGTCGGGGCGCCCGGCGTCCGCGAGCGCGAGCGGATCGCCGCGCACGAGCGCCGCCACCGTCCGCAGCTCCGTGGTCAGCCGGTCCAGGTCGGGGTCCGTCCCGCCCAGCGAGGCCAGCAGATCGGTGGCGGCGCGCTGCTCGGCCTCGACCTCGGCGAGCCGCGACAGCAGCGCCGACCAGACGGCGTCGAGCGCGGCGACGGTCTTCACGACGTCCTCGTACAGCGGCGTCATCCGCGCCACGACCGCCCGCAGGGTCAGCCTCTCGCCGCCGTGGGCGGCCAGCAGCGTCCGGCGTTCGAGCGGGACCTCCTCGGCGGGCAGCTCGACCGACGGGCCGGTCAGCAGCCGGGTCAGCTCGGCGAGCTGCGCCTGGCCCGGCCGCGAATGCCGGGCGCGCAGCTGCTCCGCCTCGCCGAGCGTCCGACCGTAAAGGTCGAACAGCGCCCAGATCTCCGCCGTCCGCGACCGCACCTCGGTTTGCACGCGGCGCGTCGCGCCGTCCAGGGCGGCGCCGTCCAGCAACCGGTACCCCGGATGCCCCTCCAGGTCGAGCAGGGCCGTACTGATGCGCTCCTTCTCGTCGCGCAGAAGCGCCAGCGTCCGGTCGGCCTCGTCCCGGTCCAACGGGGGCCGGGCCGCCCGTGCGTCGCTCACCGCCCGTCCGCGATCATGTGTTCGCCCCCGATTCCCCCGAATAGAGCACGTATCGGGGCACAGTGTTCCCCATGCGCGGTGGGCATCTCAAGCACGCGGGCGATCAGGCCGCGTCCCGCCGCCCGCCGTGCGTCAAGTGACGCTTTCCGGGCGTGCCGGGGCACTGCAAAATGTCAGTGTTCGAACGTATGATCGAACCATGGCGAACGTTGCGACGCACCTTCGGACCACCCCCGCGCACGACGCGGCCGCCGGCACCGTGCTCACCGCCGCCGAGATCGCGGCCCTCGCGCTCTCGCTGGCGCACCTCGGCGCCGGCCCGCAGGCCACCACCGCCCGCCGCGCCCTGCGCGCCCTCCTCGACCCCGCCGCGCCCGTCGACCACCACGACGTGGTCGCCGCGACCGTGGCCACCCTCACCGCGCCCCTGGACGCCTCCACCGCCGACCGCGCCCGCGTCATCGCCGCGGCCATCACCGAGCACCGCGTCGTCCGGCTCTGCTACGGCGACGCCGGCGCGAACGTGACGATCCGCGAGGTCGAGCCCGTCACCTGCCTCGTCCACCGCGACCACTGGTACCTCGTCGGCTGGTGCCGGATGCGGCGGGGCGTCCGCGCCTTCCGCTTCGACCGCATCCTCGCCGTCGAGTCCACCGGCCTCCCCGCCCGCCCCCGCCGCGCCGACCGCTACCTGCCCTTTCAGTCCAGGGCCCTTGGCGTCAGGCGCTAGGGCGCCTTCCTTCGGCGGGCCCTGCGGCGATCGCTGCATCGCTCCGACTCGCCCTGGGGGCTCGCTGCGCGATCAGGTTCTCGCAAGCTCGAACCTGGCTTCGCACGCGATCGCAACGTCGCGGTCGCGTGCGGGGCCGGGGGTCGGGCTCGCGGGCGGCGGCTGCCGGTTAGCGCAGTAGGCGGCGGGGGGTGCGGACGGCGTGGCCGATGAGACGGCCCGCCCTGCGGGACAGGCGGCCCGCGGGAGTGCGGGACGGGTCGTCGCGCTGCTCGGCGCGCAGGCCGCGGACGATCTCCTCGACGGCCTTGCGCGTCAGGTCGCGCACCTCGGTGACCGCCCGGTCGTCGTCGGCGCGGCCGGCCCACAGGGACGTGTCGATCGGCTCTCCGAAACCGAAGTAGAGCCGCTGCGGGCGCGGGATCGGCGTCGGCCCGATGCCGCGCGACACCGGCATCAGCACGTCGTCGCGCATCCCGCGCTCGCCGAGCACGGCGCGGGCCAGCGGCCGGACCGGCGCCAGCAGCGGGCTGCCCGCGTCCAGCACGGGGGTGAACATCTCCTCCACGCCGACCGAGCCGAACGGGACGATCGGGCAGCCCGCCTCCACGGCGAGGCGGGCGAAGCCCAGCCGGCCCTCCCACTGGAGCCGGTACCGGTCGGCGCGGTGGCGGGTGGCCTCCCGGGCCCCGCCGGGGAACACCACGACGATCTGCCCGTCCCGCAGCAGGGCGCGGCAGTTGTCGCGGGTCCCGTCCACCGAGCCGCCCATGTCCATCGCCGTGCGCCAGCCCGGGATCCGCCAGTGCGCGTGGTCGGCCAGCGACCGCACCCACACCCCGCGCCGCCGGTGGATCTCGAAGAAGATCAGCGGCGCGTCGACGACCCCGTACACCGTGTGGTTGCCGACCAGCAGCGCGGGCCCGGTCCGGGGCACGTTCTCCAGGCCGTGGAAGACCGGCGAGGTGTACGCGCGCCACGGTTCCAGCGCCAGGTTCGCGGCGCGGATCAGCGCGGCGGACGGGGGAGTCCAGTCGAGAGGGGAGGCCATGGCGCCGATCGTATGGGAGGCCGACCAGCGGCCCTGACAGAAGGGTCAGTGAACGCTTACAGCAGCGCTGCGTCGTGCAAGTGGTGGTCCATGGGCGGATTGTGGCATCGTGCGCCGTGTTCGGGGCGGTCGAAGAACTAGCATTGCGGCGGTGAGCGCGCGGGACGTCCTTGAGCATCTGCAGCGGCTCGGCATGTCCGGATACGAGGCCAAGGCGTACGTGGCCCTCGTCGGGGCGGGCAGGCCGGTCAACGGGTACGAGGTGGCGAAGCGGTCCGGGGTGCCGCGCAGCACGGTGTACGAGACGCTCGGCAAGCTGGTGGCGCGGGGCGCGGCGTACGAGCTGCGGGGGTCGTCGGACGCGACCGAGTACCTGCCGCTGCCGCCGGAGGCGCTGCTGGACCGGATGCGGCGGGAGTTCGACGGGTCGGTCGCGGTGCTGCGGTCGGCGCTGCCCGCGGTCGCCGCCGCGCCCGAGGGGCATCTCATCCACGGCCTGAAGGACGCCGAGGCCATGCTGGACCGGGCCGAGGACGTGGTGGCGGGGGCCCGGCGCGACCTGTTCATGTCCGTGTGGCCGGAGGAGACGCGGCGGCTGCGGGAGGTGGTCGTGGACGCCGCCGAGCGGGACGTCGAGGTGTCGGTCGTCTCGTTCGGGGAGGACGCGGACCCCTTCGGCGGGGACGGCACGGGATACGTCTACCAGCACCGCTACTCCGCGCCCGAGGCCGTCCTCGAAGACCTCGGCTACCGGCTGCTGGTGGTCGTCGGGGACCGGCGGGAGGCCGTGGTGGGCGGCTTCGGCGAGGGCGCGGCGTGGGGCATCTACACGGCGGACCCGGCGGTCGCCCTGATGGCGGCGGAGTACGTCCGGCAGGACATCGCGCTGCAGATCCTCGCGGAGCGCGTCGGCGGCGGCGAGCTGGACCGCCTGTTCGCCACCGACCCTGGCCTCCTCCGCCTCTTGGGCCGCGGCCGCGGCTGAGCGGCGGCGCCACTCAGACGGCGGCGGTGTGGGCGATGGCGTCGGAGACGACGGCCGTCACGTCGCGTGTCCGGGCGTAGACGGCGCGTTGCAGCTGGGCGCCGTTGCCGCGGTCGAGGAGGCCGTGCAGCAGCCGGGTGGCGGCCTCCAGATCGCCCATGCGTTCGAGCGCCGGGCCGAGGTGCTCCAGGAGCGCGCGGACGACTTCGCGGACGGGCGCGGCGCGGCGGGTCGCGGGGTGCACGAGGTCCGCGCGGAGCCCGGACCGCCCGGCCCGCCACATCGCCAGCCGCATCAGGTCGGCGCGGACCGGGTCGGGCGGCTCCCCGGCGTGCCACGCCTCGGCGGCGGTGTCGACCAGGGCGCGGACCAGCGCGGCCATCAGCACGGCGTCGTCGGCCCGCAGGCACACGTCCGGGACGCGGATCTCGACGGTGGGGTAGTGCCGGGACAGCCGGGCGTCGTAGTAGATCATCCCCTCGTCGACCAGCGCGCCGGTGGCCAGCAGGGCCTCGACGGCCGCCCGGTAGGCCGCGGCGGAGCCGAACAGCTCGGTCGGGCCGCTGGACGGCCAGCGCCCCCAGACCTGGTAGCGCCAGCTGTCGTAGCCGGTGTCGCTGCCCTGCCAGAACGGCGAGTTGGCGCTGAGGGCCAGCAGCGCCGGCAGCCAGGGCCGGATCCGGTCGAGGACGGCGACGCCCTCGTCCGGCGACTCGACGCCGACGTGCACGTGGCAGCCGCAGGTGAGCTGCTCGTCGGTGGTGGCGCCGTAGGCGTCCGACATCCGCCGGTAGCGGTGCGAGGGGGACAGCGACGGCCGGACGGTCACCGGTGAGGTCGCCAGCGCGGCGACCGCGGCCCCGGCGCCCGCCGCGGCCTGCGCCGCCGCCTGCCGCGCCGACCTGACGTGCGCGGACACCTCGTCCAGGGTGCGGCAGACCGGTGTGCAGATCTCCAGCTGCTCGCGCTGCAGCTCGCATTCCAGCGGTTCGGACCGCCTGCCGCCGTTGAACAGCACTTCTTCGTGGCACTGGGCGTACTGCACGACGGAGCCGGAGACGGCCTGCGGCGCACCGCTGGCGGGGTCGACGAGGAGGAGCTCCTCTTCCACCCCGAAGGTGCGTATGCCCACCGAACTGCGAAGTGTCACCAGATAGTTGTGCCCTCACCGCCCTGAAGTACCTCCTCCGGGTGACACCAGGATGGCCGGAGGTGGCGCGAATAATGCCCACGATCGACCTGGCCGCGATCAACGCGGCCGGATGTGGAGGAAATGCGCCCTTACGGGGCCAGCCACGTGCGCAGCAGCGCGCCCGTCTCGTCCAGGCGGTCGATGTAGAGCATGTGGCCGGAGTCGATCTCGGTGATCGTCAGCCCCGGGCCGAGGCCCGCGCGGCAGTCCACCACGAACTCCGGCCGCACGAGGTCGGCGAGCGTCGCGATCACCAGGTGGGTCGGCAGGTCGGCGGGCGGGGGCACGTGGGGGCGCGCCATCTCCGAGTACGCCGTCACGATCGCGGCCGGCTCGTACCGCCAGCGCGTCCGCCCGCCCGGGCCGTGCTGCAGGTGCTCGCCGACCTCGTCGTTCACGGCCTCGTCGGACGCCCCGGACCAGCGGGCCACCAGCGACGCCCGCGCCTCGACGGCGTCCGCGAACGACACCTCCGCCATGTACCCGCGCGCGTTCTTCGCCGCCTCCGCCGGGTCCAGCCCGATCGCCGGGTCCAGCAGGACGAGCCGCCGCACCCGGTGCGGGGCCAGCCGCGCCAGATGCACCGCGATCATGCCGCCGTAGGAGTGCCCCACCAGGTCGGCCTGGTCGAGGCCCTCGGTGTCCATGACCGCGAGGACGTCCTCGACGTGCTGCTCCACCCCCCACGGCGGCTCGTGCGGCGAGCGCCCGTGCCCGCGCAGGTCGGGCGCCAGGGTGTAGCGGTCCGCCAGATGACGCTCGGCCGTCCGCCGCCACCGGGCCCCGTGCCCCGTGATGCCGTGCAGCGCGACCAGCGGCGCCCCCGATGGATCCCCGAACCGATGAACATGCAACGCCGCGTCCGTCATGCCGAAAAGCGTAAACGGCGCCCCACGCTCCGGCCTACCGTTCGCCGATCGCCTCCCGCCGATCTGCGGCCTCCGCGCTGGTCAGGGACGTTCCCAGCGGACGGAGCTGAGGGCGAGCAGCGCGACGTGGAAGGAGACGCAGGACTCGACGTCGTCGAGGTCGGCGTCCAGGACGCGCTCGATGCGGCGGAGGCGCTCGTAGAAGGCGGGGCGCGACAGGTGGGCCTGCTGGGCGGCGACGGCCTTGTTGCGCCCGGACTCCAGGTACAGCTCCAGGATGCGGGTGAGGTCGCTGCCGCGCTGCGCGTCGTACTCCAGCAGCGGGCCGAGTTCGCGCTCGACGAACGTCTGGACGCGGGCGTCGTCGCGCAGCAGGTGCAGCAGGCCGCGCAGCCGCAGGTCGGGCAGCCGGTAGAACAGCCGTCCGCCGGAGCCGCGGGCGGCGACGTCGGCGACCTGCTCGGCCTCCAGGAACGAGCGGCGGACGTCCCGGATCGTCTCCACCACGGATCCGGCGGCCATCACGGTGTCGCCGCCGGACTGCTTGCGGATCCGGTTGGCGACCTCGGTGAGGACGGTCTCGGCGTCGGCGCGCGCCGGCAGCGAGGCGAGGACGCCGACGCGGGCCTGCGGGCCGCCCTCGTCCAGCACGCCGACGAGGGCGGCGAGGCGGGCGTCCTTGCAGGCGGCGGCGGCCGTCTCGGCCAGCGCGGACAGCTCGCCGACGGGCGGCGCGGACGACGTCGGGCCGCGGTGCCGCAGCACGGCGCCGAGCAGCCGCCGGCCGGACAGCGGGACGCCCAGGGCGCGGGCGCGGGCGGCGGCCTCCTGCGGGTCGGAGTAGGCGTGCGCGAGGATCCGGGCGATGATCGTCCCGTGCGCCTGCCGCTCGACGCTCTCGGCGTGCCGGTCCAGCAGCCGGCCGAGCGCGAGGGTGGTGGCGGCCCGCTCGATCAGCACGGTCTCGCGCGGCGACGGCGGCGAGCCGAGCACGATGATCAGCCGTCCCCAGTCCTCGCCGCGCGCGCCGACCGCGGTGACGAGCCAGCCGGACGCGGCGTCGTAGCCGGTGCGGGTGCCGGGCCGGACGGCCCGCGAGCGGGTCTCCCAGGCCGACAGCAGCTCGGCGGGGTCGAGGCCGTCGGCGTCGGCGGCCAGCACCCGGTGCGACAGGTTCTCCAGCACGACCGGGTGCCCGCCGATCGCGGCGACCTGCCGGACGACCTCGTCGGTGGAGGCGCCCTCGACCGACAGCTGGGTGAAGATCTCGTGCAGCTGCTCGGAGGCGCGCAGCTCGGCGAACTGCTCCTGGACGATCCGGGCGTGCACGGATTCGGTGATGTCGACGAACGCCGGCTCGTGCGCCAGCACGATCACCGGGAGGCCGAGGTCCTCGGCGGCGGCGAGCAGGGCGGGCGGCAGCCGGCTGGCGTACCGCCGGCCGAGCTCGATCATCAGGCCGCTGACGCCGACGTCGGCGAGGTCGGCGATGTAGGCGCGCAGCCGGTCCGGCTCGTCGGGCAGCGCGATGCCGGTGGTGAGCACCAGCTCGCCGCCGTGCAGCAGGTGCGCGATGTCGGTGACCTCGGCGACGTGCACCCAGCGGACGAGGTTGCCGGTGCGGTCGGCGCCCGCGACGACGCGCGGCTGGCCGCGGCGGACCGCGTCGAGCTGGAGGACGTCGTCGAGTGTGGGCAGCATCGCCCGCGATGATATCCGACAGCCTGTCAACGGCGATGGCACCGATCTTTACAGGGTGTAGCCGGGCGGGGAGGCGCCCGGCCGGGCGGTGTTCCACTCCGTCAACCGGCGGGCCGGTGTCGTGACACTCTGCCGCTGGCCCCGCGGTTCCGCCCGAACGACACTTGGGCCATGTCGGAACACGCGAACCTGCTCCGGCGCCACAGGGCGGTCATGCCGTCCTGGATGGCGCTCAACTACCAGGACCCCATCGAGATCGTCGGCGGCAAGGGAAACCGCGTGACCGACGCCGAGGGCAACGGCTACCTCGACTTCTTCACGGGCATCCTCACCAACATGATCGGGTACGACGTGCCCGAGGTGCGGGAGGCGGTGGAGCGGCAGCTCGCCACCGGCGTCGTGCACACCTCCACCGCCTACCTGCTGCGCGGCCAGGTCGAGCTGGCCGAGAAGATCGCCCGGCTGTCCGGCATCCCGGACGCCAAGGTGTTCTTCGCCAACTCCGGCACGGAGGCGAACGAGACGGCGCTGCTGCTGGCCGCGTACGCGCGCCGCAGCGACCAGGTCCTCGCGATGCGGCAGAGCTACCACGGCCGCTCGTTCGGCGCGACGGGCATCACCGGCAACCGGGCGTGGACGAACCTGTCCTACTCGCCGCTGAACGTGCACTTCCTGCACGGCACGGACCGGCACCTCCCGCAGTTCGCCGGCATGTCGGACGAGGCGTACATCGACGCGTGCGTGCAGGACCTGCGGCACGTCCTGGCGACCGCGACCGGCGGCGACGTCGCGGCGCTGATCGCGGAGCCGATCCAGGGCGTCGGCGGGTTCACGATGGCGCCGGACGGGCTGTTCGCCGCCTACAAGGAGGTCCTGGACGAGGCGGGCATCCTGTTCGTCTCCGACGAGGTGCAGACGGGGTGGGGCCGCACGGGCCAGGGCTTCTGGGGCATCGACAGCCACGGCGTGACGCCCGACATGATGACCTTCGCCAAGGGCCTCGGGAACGGGTTCGCGGTCGGCGGCGTCGTCGCGCGCGGCGATCTGATGGACGCGCTGCACGCCGTCGGGCTCTCCACCTTCGGCGGCAACCCGGTCTCGATGGCGGCGGCGAACGCGACGCTCGACTACGTGCTGGACCACGATCTGCAGGCGAACGCGGCGAAGCAGGGCCGGACGATCATCGGGGGGCTGCGCGAGGCGTCGTCGCGGTTCCCGGTCGTCAAGGACGTCCGCGGCAAGGGCCTGATGTTCGCGATCGAGTTGGCGGACCCGGAGACCGGCGAGCCGAGCCCGCCGCTGGCCGCCGCGCTGATGGAGGCGGCCCGCGAGCGGGGGCTGCTGGTCGGCAAGGGCGGCCTGTACGGCAACGTGGTGCGCATGGCACCGCCCCTCACCCTGACCGGCGCCGAGGCCCTCGAAGGCCTGGGCGTCCTGATCGCCTCGCTGGAGTCCGTGACGGCGGACGCCGCCGTGAAGACCGCAACCGGAAAGACCGCCTGATGACCGAAAGCAAGCACGTCACCCACTGGATCGGCGGCAAGCCCTTCGACGGGGACGCCGCCCGGCGCGGCGAGATCTACGAGCCCGCGACCGGACGCGTCGCCGGGCACGTCGACTTCGCCTCTGCCGGCGAAGTGGACGCGGCCGTGGCCGCCGCGAAGGCCGCGTTCCCCGGCTGGCGGGACGCCTCCCTCTCCAAGCGGACGTCCGTGCTGTTCCGGTTCCGCGAGCTGATGGCCGCGCACCGCGACGAACTGGCCGCGCTGATCTCCGCCGAGCACGGCAAGGTGCGGTCGGACGCGGCCGGCGAGGTCGCGCGCGGCCTGGAGGTCGTGGAGTTCGCCTGCGGCATCCCGCACCTTCTCAAGGGCGGGTTCTCGGAGAACGTGTCGACGAGGGTGGACGCCTACTCGATCCTGCAGCCGCTCGGGGTCGTGGCCGGGATCACCCCGTTCAACTTCCCGGCGATGGTGCCGATGTGGATGTTCCCGGTCGCGATCGCGTGCGGGAACACGTTCGTGCTCAAGCCGTCGGAGAAGGACCCGTCGGCGTCGGTGCGGATGGCCGAGCTGTGGGCTGAGGCAGGCTTGCCGGACGGGGTGTTCAACGTCGTCCACGGCGACAAGGCGGCGGTGGACGGCCTGCTGCACCACCCGGACGTCAAGGCGGTCAGCTTCGTCGGCTCCACGCCGATCGCGAGGTACATCTACGAGACGGCCGCGGCGAACGGCAAGCGCGTGCAGGCGCTCGGCGGCGCGAAGAACCACATGCTGGTGCTGCCGGACGCCGACCTGGACCTCGCCGCGGACGCGGCGGTGTCGGCGGGCTTCGGCTCGGCGGGGGAGCGCTGCATGGCGATCTCCGTCGTGGTGGCCGTCGACCCGGTCGGCGACGAGCTGATGGCGAAGATCCGCGAGCGGGTCGCGAAGCTCAGGATCGGCCCGGGCGACCACCCCGAGTCGGAGATGGGCCCG
The DNA here is from genome assembly GCF_041951385.1 of Actinomadura sp. NTSP31. Lineage (NCBI taxonomy): Bacteria > Bacillati > Actinomycetota > Actinomycetes > Streptosporangiales > Thermomonosporaceae > Actinomadura > Actinomadura sp. NTSP31. Next base: position 97,732 of record NZ_JBGNUT010000015.1, read on the forward strand.
CTGGTGACGAAGGCGCACCGCGACAAGGTCGCCTCGTACCTGGAGTCCGGGGTCGCGCAGGGCGCCACGCTCGCGATCGACGGCCGCGAGACCCCCGTCCTCGGCGGCGGCGGGGACGGCTTCTGGCTCGGCCCGACCGTCCTCGACCACGTCACCCCGGAGATGGACGCCTACAAGGACGAGATCTTCGGCCCGGTGCTCGCGGTCGTGCGGGCCGGCTCGTACGAGGAGGCCATGGAGCTGATCTCCGCGAACCCGTACGGCAACGGCACCGCGATCTTCACCAACGACGGCGGGGCGGCGCGCCGCTTCCAGAACGAGGTGGAGGTCGGCATGGTCGGGATCAACGTCCCGATCCCGGTGCCGATGGCGTACTACTCGTTCGGCGGCTGGAAGGACTCGCTGTTCGGCGACAGCCACGCGCACGGCATGGAGGGCGTGCACTTCTACACGCGCACCAAGGCCGTCACGGCACGCTGGCTCGATCCGTCTCACGGCGGCGTGAACCTCGGCTTCCCCACCAACGGCTGACGGTCTCGGCGCCCGTGCGGCCGGCGTCCGCGCGGCCGGTGTCCTTGCCGTCCGCGCGGGCGCGTATCGCCGACAGGCCGAGGCCGACGGCGAAGCAGGCGAACGGCACAGCGGGCACCACATAGCGGTAGTCGAAGTCCGCGCTGGCGATGGGGAACAGCAGCAGCGTCGCCGCCGTCCCCCACACCAGTAGGACCTCGCGTCGCCGTCGGCGGGCGGCCGCGACGGCGACGACGCCGAGCCCGAAGACGGCGCCGATCGCCGGTCCCGGCAGGAACCAGTGCCTCTGGTAGCCGACCATGCGGTCCGCGTAGGGCTGGACGACCTCGCTCGGCGTGCCCGTCCGGCCGTAGTGCATCGCGTCCGCCAGCACCGTGCCCGGGTGGCCGGTCCTGGTGGCGTAGGCCAGCCCGCTGGGGAAGAGCTGCGGCCGGTCGGGGAAGTGGTACAGCCGCTCGGTCGTGGCGTTCGGGTAGTGGTACCGGCGCGGGCTGAACGCGCGGCCGATGCCGTCGCCGATCGCCTGGAGGTAGTCGCCGGGCTGCGCGAGGATCGCCCGGACGGAGAACGCCCGCAGTGTCGAGTTGGCCTCCGGGGACACCACGGGCGTCAGCAGTTCGCGTGGCGGGATGTCGCTGCGCCAGATCAGGTGGCCGGGCGCGTCGTTCTCGGCCTTGGTCGCCGGGTCCAGGCAGAGCGCCGCCTGGTCGGGCGGCGGGTGCATCTTCGCGCAGTCGGCGAACCCGGCCGTCCGCCCCCACAGGTAGATGCCGTCGGACGTGGTGAGCGCGTAGGTGCCGCGCTCGGCGTGGAACCACAGCGCGTAGGCGGCGATCGGGACCGCGGCGGCCGCGCCGAACGCCAGCGCGGGACGCCACCCGCGCCGCCACAGCAGCAGGCAGAGCAGCGCGACCGGGATCAGCGGCGCGCCCGCCGACCGGACGAGGACCGCGTAGCCGAGCAGGAGGCCCGCGGCCAGGGCCGTCCACCAGGCCGGGCCCTTCCCGTCGCGGACGCGCCAGAGCAGCAGCGTCAGCGCGGCCGCGATCAGGAACATGAACAGCGTCTCGGACATCAGCAGGTGTTCGAGTTCGACCTGGTACGCGTCGTACAGCACGGGCAGCGTGACGAGGGCGGACGCCCAGGCGGGCAGTCCGGCGCGGCACAGCACCGCGTACGCCATCACCGCGATCGCCAGTCCCATGAGGTGCTGGACGACCACGACGGCGGTCAGGCTGTGCAGCGGCTCCAGCAGCCGCAGCACGAACGAGTAGCCGAGGGTCTTGCTCGGGGACGGCGTGGGCCGCAGCGCGTAGCCGACGTAGAAGTACGAGTCGCCGGTGAACCACAGCCCGTGCGGGTAGGCGAGCGTCGCCGTCCAGCGCAGCGCGGCACCGCCCGCGAGCGCGAGGGCGAACGGCGCGTGGCGGAGATATCGATGAAACGCCCAGATAGCAACAAATGGCGCAAAAAGCCTTGACGGCACGCGTGACCGCCCTCGCGGTGCTCGATGTCGGAACGCGGGAGGGGATCACGCTAGCCGGGCCCCGTGACGCGCCGGTGAACGCGGGGTTGCGCCCGGTGATCCCGCCCCGGCCGCGCGGCGCGAACCGCCAGGCCCGGCCGGGCGTCCGGTACTTTCCCACGCCCGTCGATTTCCGTCGTTGATTTCCGTCCGGACGGTACGGACGAATAATGGCTACACCCATTGACTGTGTCTGTGACGGGCGACACAATCGCACTGTCTTAATAAAAAGGGGCGAAATTAAAAGTCAGGCTCCGGAGTCAGAACCGGGATCCGGTGTCCGGTGACCGGTGGGGACGGGACGAGCAGGAGAGCCGCGCTATGACCGCTGACGACCATGCCGCGGAGGTCGACGCGCTCGGAAGGCGATTTCCGGGCTGGACGATCTGGTTCGGACCGTTCACCCGCCACTGGTGGGCGCTGCCTCCGCGCGGAACGGGCGCCGGCGACTTCCTGGAGGCCGACAACCCGCAGACCCTCATCGCACGGATAGAGGTGGTCGAGCACACCCCACCCAGGCGTCCCCTGATCGGCGACGGCCCCAGGCCGTCCCGCGACCCCCGGCAGAGCGCGCGGCGTCCCTCGAATCTCCTCCGTCTCGAGGGCGTCACACCGCCGCCGCTCAGCCGGGCGCCGGTGATCGCGTGGCCAGGCAGCACTGCAAGGTGATCCGCTGTTCCCCAACCTCGCCACGTCCACCGGCTGCGCCGCGGCCCCGGGAAGGGCGGCAGCCCGCGCCACATCCCTCTCCAGCAACCTCCGTGTGGCGCGGACACCGGCACCCGCCGCCCTCCCGGGGCCGTGTCGTTTCCGTGTACGGGCTTCCGTATGCGGAAACGGGAATGGCTCCGAGAATGGTTCCGCATAGCCGAATCAGCCGGGCTTGCGGAGTGGGGAAGACGAGTCGCGATCACGTGTAAGCCCGGTGACGGCCGCGGTGACTCGGAAGAATAGGCGCAGAAAACCGGCGAATGGCTTGCGGACGGCCGCCGGCACCGTCGCGAATGGCGGTGGCGGCACCCGCTCGCCGACGTCCCGGACAGGGGCGGCCGCCGCCCCGCGGTGCCGGAGACGCTACGCTGCGCCGATGGGGCCGTCCGCGACGGGAGACGGCGCCGCGGAGGGGATCGGGAGCGACATGCGGCGGAGGGCCGGCCGGGCGGCGGACGGCGGGAGGCGGGCCGGGCGGCTGACGGCCCTGGCGGCGGCCACGCTGCTGGCGGGCGCGGGCCTCGGCGCATGCAGCGAGGAGAACCCCGAACCGGTCGGCGTCGCCAAGGTGGCGAGCACCCTCGGCCCCGGCGAGGGCACCCTCAACCTCCTCGCGCTGCCGGGCTCGGTGGAGAGCGGCACCACCGACCCGCGGGTCGACTGGGTCGCCCCCTTCCAGGAGCGGACCGGCTGCAAGGTCGGCGTGAAGCTGGTCAAGACCCCGCAGGAGATGGCCGACCTCATGCACGACAAGGACCGCCGTTACGACGGGGTCGCCGCGCCGCCGGAGGTCGCCGGCCGGCTCATCGCCGACCACCAGGTCACCGCGGTCAACACCAGCCTCGTGGACGGCTACAAGAAGCTGGAGCCGAAGCTGCGGGGGCTGCTGCGGCAGGACGGCGAGTACTACGGCGTCCCGTACGTGTGGGGCGCGAACCTGCTCATGTACGACACCAGGGCCGTCCAGCCGCCGGCGAGCTGGGCCGCGCTGTTCGACCCCGGGCAGGCCCGCCGCTACTCCGGCAGGCTGATCGTGCGCGACAGCCCGCTGTCGATCGCCGAGGCCGCCCTCTACCTCAAGGGCCACGACCGCAAGCTCAAGATCGGCGACCCCTACTCGCTGACCACCCGGCAGCTCGCCGCCGCGGGCCGGGTGCTCGCCAGGCAGCGCCCGCACGTGCTGGCGTACGCCGCCCAGCCCGCCGAGACGATCAGCGCGTTCGCCGGGGGAGCGGCCGTGCTCGGCGAGGCCGGCCCCTACGAGGTCGACGTGCTGGACCGCGCCGCCAAGCCCGTCCAGGCCGCCGCGCCCGCCGAGGGCGTCACCGGCTGGATGGACGCCTGGATGATCGGCGCCCGCGTCCAGCACCCCAACTGCATGTACCAGTGGCTGCAGTGGACCGCGTCCCCGGACGTGCAGCAGCAGGTGGCCGAGTGGACCGGCGTCGCCCCGGCCAACCCGCAGGCGTGCTCCGGCGACCGGCTCCGGGCGGGCTTCTGCACGGCCTTCCACGTCGGCGACCGCGACTACATCGACAAGATCATGTTCGCGCACGCGCCGACCCGCGCCTGCGGCGGCAGGTCCAAGAAGACCGACTGCACCGACTACGCCGAGTGGACCACGACCTGGATCGAGTCCACCAAGGCGTGACGCGGAAGGCCGGCGTGACACGGACCGCCGGGGAGGCCGTCAGATGTCTCTCCGGCGCGCCCGACCGCCCCCAGCCGGGCGCGCCTCTCGGGTGGTCCCGGGCGTCCCCCCGAAGGCCCGGGTCACCCTTCTCCCTGGAGAGACCTCCACGACGACGGCGTCCAGGGCCGTCGCCCGCGCCGGGACCGGCTCCCCGACCGGCCGCGCGGCGTTCGTGAGCGGCTCCCTGGGGCCCCGCGGCGTGCGGGGCGCCGGCGGGGCGGGTGCGCAGTCGTCGCACGCGAACACCCCGGACGAGTCCGGCAGGCGGCCGACGCGTACGCGCGGCCGGGGCCACTTCTTGCGGCAGACGACGCAGGCGTCGCCGAGGCGCTGAGCGGGGCTCAGCGCTCCCGGGTCGAACGTCGGCTCGCCCGTCCGGTCCATGTCCCCTCCCCCTGGCGGGAGTCGAATCACGTCACTCCTTTATAGGTGGGACCGGGTGTTGTGCCTGCTAGCGAAGGTGAAAAGGGCGGCAAAGGCTCACGTGTCCGGCCGTCCTTTCATGATCATCACTGGGCATCGGCGGCCGGCCGGGGGATCGGCGGACGCCCGCCGGGCGATGTCCGACAATGGTGCGGTGATGTCTCCTTCAGGCGCCGCCGCGCCCGCCGCACGCGAACTGGTCGTCCTCGGCTCCACCGGCTCCATCGGAACCCAGGCCCTCGACGTCGTCCGCCGCAACCCCGACCGGTTCCGGATCGCGGGCCTCGCGGCCGGCGGCGGGCGGGTCGGGCTGCTGGCCGAGCAGGCGCTGGAGTTCCGCCCGGAGGTCGTCGCGGTGGCCAAGGCGTCCGCCGCGCAGGAGCTCCAGCTCGCGTTCTACGCCGAGGCCAAGCGGCGCGGCTACGCCGCCGGCGAGTACGCCATCCCGAAGATCGTCGCCGGCCCGGACGCGGTCGCCGAGGTCGCGGCGTGGCCGTGCGACGTGGTGCTGAACGGGGTGACGGGCGCGCTCGGCCTGGCCTCCACCCTCGCCGCGCTCGACGCGGGACGCACGCTCGCGCTCGCGAACAAGGAGTCGCTCATCATCGGCGGGCCGCTGGTGAAGGAGCGGGCGCGGCCGGGGCAGATCGTCCCGGTCGACTCCGAGCACTCGGCGCTCGCCCAGTGCCTGCGCGGCGGCCGGGCGGCGGAGGTGCGGCGGCTGGTGCTGACCGCCAGCGGCGGCCCGTTCCGCGGCCGGGCCCGCGCCGAGCTGTCCGACGTCACGCCCGAGCAGGCGCTGAACCACCCGACCTGGGACATGGGCCCGGTCGTCACCATCAACTCCGCGACCCTGGTGAACAAGGGGCTGGAGGTCATCGAGGCGCACCTGCTGTTCGACGTCCCGATGGACCGGATCGAGGTGATGGTGCACCCGCAGTCGTTCATCCACTCGATGGTGGAGTTCGCCGACGGGTCGACGATGGCGCAGGTCAGCCCGCCCGACATGCGGCTGCCCATCGCGCTCGGCATCGACTGGCCGGACCGCGTCCCCGATGCCGCGCCCGGCGTCGACTGGACGAGGGCGCACACCTGGGAGCTGTTCCCGCTCGACCACGACGCGTTCCCGGCCGTCGCGCTCGCCCGCCGCGCCGGCGAGCTGGGCGGGACCGTCCCGGCCGTTTACAACGCGGCCAACGAGGAATGTGTGGAGGCGTTCCGCGCCGGACGGCTCCCGTTCCTGGGGATAGTCGACACGATCACGCGGGTAATGGAGGAACACGGGACCGGAACGCCCGGTGACCTCGCATTGGACGATGTGCTGGCCGCCGACGGCTGGGCCCGCGCACGGACAAGGGAAATCACAGGGCTCGACTGACCCCGGCGGAGCCGGCCGGGGGGCGCGGGGGACGGTCCCCCGCGGCGGAACCGGCCGGGGCGCGGGGGAGTTCCCCTCGGGCGGCACTGACCCCGGGAGGGGGATCGGATGGCCTTCGCCTTGGGCGCGGTGGCGTTCGTCATCGCGCTGCTGGTGTCGGTGATGCTGCACGAGGGCGGGCACCTGCTCACCGCCAAGCGGTTCGGGATGAAGGCCACCCAGTACTTCGTCGGGTTCGGCCCGACGCTGTGGTCGCGCACCCGCGGCGAGACCGAGTACGGGGTCAAGGCGATCCCGCTCGGCGGCTTCGTGAAGATCATCGGTTACACGCCGCTGGAGGAGGTCGACGAGGCCGACCGGCCGCGCGCGTTCTACCGGCAGCCCGCCGGGCGGCGCGCGATCGTCATCGCGGCGGGCGTCGCGGTGAACTTCGTGTTCGCGTTCGTGCTGCTGATGGCGATGGCGATGACGGTCGGCGTCCGCCAGGCCGGCTCGGTGACCACGACCGTCGACCAGGTCAGCTCCTGCGTCCCGGCCCGGCTGCAGGACGACTGCGGCGCCGGCCGCCCGGCGTCCCCGGCGCGGGCCGCCGGGCTGCGCGCGGGCGACCGGGTCGTCTCCTTCGACGGCACGGCCGTGGCGGACTGGGAGCAGCTGCGCGACGCGATCGACAGGGCCGAACCGGGGGAGACCGTCCCGATCGTCGTCCAGCGCACCGGCGCCGCGCGCCCGGTGACGCTGCGGATCCGGCTCGCGGACGTCGGCGGGGAGCCGTTCGTCGGCATGTCCGCGCGGGTCGTCGGGGCCGGCTATGAGCGGACGGGCCCGCTCAACGCCGCCGTGTTCGCCGGGCGCGGCATCGGCCGGACCGTGCGGAGCATGGGGCAGATCGTGGTGGACCTGCCGTCGGCCGTCCCGAAGCTGTTCACCCCCGAGCGGCAGAGCTCGCCCGGCGGCCAGGTCGGCAGCGTCGTCGGCGCGACGGAGGTGTCGGGGCAGATCTTCTCCTCGCACAGCTCCGTCCGCGACAAGGTCGCTCTCTATCTGTCGCTGGTCATCTCGGTGAACATCTTCCTGGGGGCGCTCAACGTGGTGCCGCTGCTGCCGCTGGACGGCGGGCACCTCGCGGTGGTCGCCTACGAGCGGCTGCGGGTGCGCTTCAACGGGATCAGGGGACGCCCGGATCCCGGTACGGTCGACATGACCAAGCTCATGCCCTTGACGTATCTGGCGGTGCTGGTGCTCGTGGGGCTCGGCGTCCTGCTGATCCTCGCCGACCTGGTCAACCCCCTGCAGATGCCGCAATGAGCGGGAGGTTTACCGAACGTGGCCGAGCGGTCACACTATTGCATGCCGGTCGCTGTCACGTCGGCCATGCGGGGCGCCTAGGCTGGGTAAAGCGAGTCAGAGGAGAGGGATGAGCGTTTCACTGGGAATTCCGACGATCCGCGGTGAGGGCGACGGACAGGGGGCGCAGGGGTCGATCGCGCCGCGCCGCAGGTCGCGCCAGATCATGGTCGGGAGCGTGCCGGTCGGCGGCGACGCCCCCGTGTCGGTGCAGTCCATGACCACGACCCTCACCGCCGACGTCAACGCCACGCTGCAGCAGATCGCGGAGCTGACCGCGTCGGGGTGCCAGATCGTCCGGGTGGCGGTGCCGTCGCAGGACGACGCCGAGGCGCTGCCGGCCATCGCCAGGAAGTCCCCGATCCCCGTCATCGCCGACATCCACTTCCAGCCCAAGTACGTGTTCGCGGCGATCGACGCGGGCTGCGCGGCGGTCCGGGTCAACCCCGGCAACATCAAGAAGTTCGACGACAAGGTCGGCGAGATCGCGCGCGCCGCGCAGGACGCGGGCGTGCCGATCCGGATCGGCGTCAACGCCGGCTCGCTGGACAAGCGGCTGCTGGAGAAGTACGGCAAGGCCACCCCGGACGCGCTGGTCGAGTCGGCGCTGTGGGAGTGCTCGCTGTTCGAGGAGCACGGCTTCCGCGACATCAAGATCTCGGTCAAGCACAACGACCCCGTCGTGATGGTCCAGGCCTACCGCAAGCTCGCCGCCGCCTGCGAGTACCCGCTGCACCTCGGCGTCACCGAGGCCGGGCCCGCCTTCCAGGGCACGGTGAAGTCCGCGGTGGCGTTCGGCGCGCTGCTGGCCGAGGGGATCGGCGACACGATCCGGGTGTCGCTGTCGGCGCCTCCGGTCGAGGAGGTCAAGGTCGGCACGGCGATCCTGGAGTCGCTCGGGCTGCGGCAGCGCGGCCTGGAGATCGTGTCGTGCCCGTCGTGCGGGCGCGCGCAGGTGGACGTCTACACGCTGGCCGAGCAGGTCACCGCGGGCCTGAAGGACTTCCCGGTGCCGCTGCGCGTCGCGGTGATGGGCTGCGTCGTGAACGGCCCCGGCGAGGCGCGGGAGGCCGACCTCGGCGTCGCGTCCGGCAACGGCAAGGGCCAGATCTTCGTCAAGGGCGAGGTCGTCAAGACCGTGCCGGAGGCGCAGATCGTGGAGACCCTGATCGAGGAGGCCATGCGCATCGCCGACGACATGGGGATCGAGGTCGGCGAGGACGGGTCGGTGTCCGGCCCGGGCGCGCAGGTGGTGGTGAGCTGACGCCGCACTCGGCGCCGGCGGGACGCCGGGGCCGGCAGGTGAGTTGACGGCCGTGTAGGCGGTCGGGACGGACCCAAAAGGGTCCTCGGGCGATGAGCCCGGGGGCCCTTTTCCACGTTGTGGCCGGTGGCCGCGGGTCCGGCGGGCGCGTCCCGGGCGGGCGCCGGCGGGTCGCCCTGCAGAATGCCCGGAACTGCGACGTTCGGGCGGATCACAAAGTTCCGCGAATCTTGTCACGATTCCGCATCTGGTCACGACAAGCCCTGTTGTCGGACTTGTCCGCAGGACAACAATCTTCACTTGTTTACCCAAATGTCCGACTCATTGGAGTCGGCAGATGAGGGGGATGTGTGAAGAGGACTGTCGTCGTGGCCGCGGTGGCCGGGCTCGGGCTGACCGGGCTCGGCACCGCGAGCGCACAGGCCGCGGGCCCGTCAGCGGCCACGGGGTTCGACCCCGCCGCGGTGACGTGGCACGCCTGCCCGGCGGACTTCGTCCAGCAGGTCCACGACCTGTACGACGGGCTCTACCCGGTCTCCAAGATCGTGCAGTGCGGCGAGCTGAAGGTGCCGCTGGACTACACCAGGCCGAACGGCACGAAGATCACCCTGCAGCTGACCCGCACCCCGCACACCGGCACGGGCGCCGCCAAGGGCGACATGGTGGTGAACCCGGGCGGACCGGGCGGCGGCGGCGCGCTGTTCGGCCCGCGCGTGTTCGCGCAGAACTCCGCCGCGGTGAAGGACGCCTACAACGTCATCGGGTTCGACCCGCGCGGCGTCGGGATGAGCGTCCCGTCGCTGAGCTGCGACCCGAACTACACCAACGCCCCCCGCCCCGACTACGGCACCGGTGACCGCGCCTCGGTCTCCGTCTGGCTGAAGAAGTCGAAGGCGTACACGGACGCGTGCAGGAAGGCCGACAAGATCGGCCTGCTGAACCACATCAAGACGACCGACTCCGTCCGCGACATGGAGTCGATCCGCAAGGCGCTGAGCGACAAGAAGCTCGACTACTACGGCGCCTCGTACGGCACCTACCTCGGCTCGGTCTACGCGACGATGTTCCCGAAGACCGTGGGCCGGATGGTGCTGGACGGCAACGTCGGCCCGTCGGACGTGTGGTACGACGCCAACCTGAACCAGGACGTCCAGTTCGACAAGAACATGGACTACTACTTCGGGTGGATCGCCAAGTACGACTCCGTCTACCACCTGGGCACGACGCAGCAGGCCGTGCGCTCGTTCTTCTACAAGCTGCGCGCCACGCTCAAGACCAAGCCGGTGTACTACACCGACCCGGACAGCGGCCAGAAGTTCGCCGTCGGCCCGGACGAGCTCACCGACGTGATCCAGAACGCCGCCTACCGGCGCAGCCAGTCGCTGTGGAACGGCTACGCGGTGGGCCTCGGCGCCTACAAGACCGGTGACACCGCGACGTTCGTGGGCACCTTCGGCGCGCAGACGACCGGCGGTGCGGACGACAACGAGTTCGCCGTCTACAACGCCGTGCAGTGCACCGACGTCCAGTGGCCGACGAGCTGGGCGAAGTGGGAGCGCGACAACGTCAAGATCAACAAGGAGCACCCGTTCCTCACCTGGGGCAACGTGTGGTTCAACGCGCCGTGCCTGACCTGGCCCGCCAAGGCCGGCACGCCGGTGAACGTCGGGCGCAACCCCGCGCTGCCGCGCAACATCCTGCAGTTCGAGGGCAGCGAGGACGCGGCGACGCCGCTCGCCGGCACGCTCGACATGCACCGCCGGCTGAAGGGCTCGCAGCTGGTGATCCAGGACGGCGACCGCACGCACTGCATCGTGCACCGCGGTTCGGCGGCCGTGGACGCCATCTTCGACCGGTACTTCCTGACCGGGGAGCGTCCGGGCCGTTCGGTCACGCACGTCCCGCAGCTCGGCGACCCGGTGCCGCCGGCGCAGGCGTCCGCCAAGTCGCTGTCCACGACGGTGACGAAGGCGGCTCGGCTGAGCGACGACGTCATCCGCTGAACCCCGTGACCGGCTGATCCATCAGGCCGGGCCGTGGAACGGCAGAGGAGGGCCCCGGGGAGCGATCCCCGGGGCCCTCTTCGCGCGCCGCGCAGGGGTCGCGCGCCAGGGCCGTCGACATCACGAACAGTCGTGGATCTTGTCACGATTTCATATCTGGTCACGATGGGCTCTCCCGCCATATCGCCCAGAAACGCCACAATCTCCACGCAATCCACGCATCCGCTCTGCATCGGCGCTGCTCCCCCCTCCGAGCCCGACCGGGGCTCCGGAGCCGCCGATTCCCAAGGGGGTCAAGTGAAGAGGATCGTCATCGCCACGGCCGCGGCGGCCGTGGCGGCGGGCGGCGGCACCGTGGCCGCCGTCTCCGCGAACGCCGCCGCCGGCCCGTCGGCCGCGGCCCCGGTCGCGGCGAGCGGGATCAACTGGGGCAAGTGCGAGGTCAGCGGCCCGGACGACCCGATGAACAAGGCCGAATGCGCCCAGGTCCAGGTGCCGCTCGACTACGCCAAGCCGAACGGCCGCAAGATCTCCATCGCGGTGTCGCGCTACAAGCACACCGACGAGAAGAACTACCAGGGCGTGCTGTTCGTCAACCCGGGCGGACCCGGCGGCACCGGCATCGAGTACGCGCCCGCCCTGGCCCGCTGGATGGGCGGCGTCGGCCACGCCGCCACCGCCGCCAAGTACGACATCATTGGCTTCGACCCGCGCGGCGTCGGCTCCAGCCAGCCCGCGCTGACCTGCGACAAGACCTGGTACGACCCGATCCGGCCCGACTACGTGCCGCACTCGGCCAAGGACGAGGCCGTCTGGAAGGCCAAGGCGAAGAAGTACGCGCAGGACTGCCAGCGCAAGTTCGGCTGGATGCTGCCGCACATGCGCACCACCGACGCCGCCCGCGACGTCGACACCATCCGCGGCGCGCTCGGCCAGCAGAAGATCAGCTGGTACGGCTTCTCCTACGGCACCTACTTCGGCGCCACCTACGCCACGCTGTTCCCGAACCGCGTGAAGCACATGGTGCTGGACGGCAACGTCAACCCGAAGACGGTCTGGTACGACGCCCAGCTCGAGCAGGACAAGGCGTTCGAGCGGAACATGAAGTCCTGGTGGGCGTGGACCGGCAAGTGGGACTCGGTCTACCACCTCGGCACGTCCGAGAAGGCCGTCGAGGCCAAGTACTACGCCGTGCGCGCCGCCGCGAAGAAGTCCCCGATCGGCGGCAAGATCGGCCCGGACGAGCTCGACGACATCGTCCTGACCGCCGGCTACAACACCGGCTACTACATCCCGTTCGCGCAGGCCCTGTCGGACTGGGTGAACAACAAGGACGCCTCCGGCCTGCTCGACTGGCTGAACACCGGCGGCGAGGACAACGACTTCGCCGTCTACAACGCCGTCCAGGCGGCCGACGCCAAGTGGCCGCGGAACTGGAACAAGTGGCACGACGACGCGGCCAAGCTCTACAAGGAGGGCTACCGCTTCAACACCTGGAGCAACGTCTGGTTCAACGCGCCCATCGCGTACTGGCCGTTCCAGGGCGGCCCCGCCCTCAAGCTGAAGGCGAGCAAGGGCCTGCCGGGCATGCTGCTCGTGCAGTCGTCGCAGGACGCCGCGACCCCGGTCGCCGGCGGCTACAACATGCACAAGGTGTTCCCGTCCTCGCGGCTCGTCCTCGAGGTCGGCGGCAAGACCCACGCCAACACGCTGAACGGCAACGCGTGCCTGGACGACAAGGTCGCCGCCTACCTCGACAGCGGGGCGCTGCCGAAGAGCAGCAAGGGCGCGGACGCCTACTGCAACGCCCTCCCGGCGCTGAACGACCCGAACCCGACGGCGATGACGGCCAAGGCCGCCGGCGCCGTCGCGGGCAAGGACCTGCCGGTCGGCCGTCCGTAACGCCCCGGTTCACCGCGTGATGCTCGCGGCGCGCCCGTCCCTCCACCGGACGGGTGCGCCGCGAGATCCGTTTTCGCCGGGAATCGCGCGAACCCGGAGGTTCCCGCGGCGCGCGGGCGCGCGCCGGTAGAAAGCGGGAGTGCTGAACCACGCTGGAAGAAGGGCCGTCGCCGCGACGGCCGTCGCGGCGGCCGCGCTCGGCGGCACCGCCGGAGCGCCCGCGACCGCCGCCCCCGGACGGCCCGGTCCCGACCCCGCTCCCCGGCCCTCCGGGCTCGCCTGGCACGCCTGCCCCGCCAAGGACCCGGTCGAGGGCGGCCGCCTGAAGGGCCTGCAGTGCGCGACGCTGCGCGTCCCGCTGGACTACGCCCGCCCGGACGGCGAGCAGATCACCCTCGCGCTGTCGCGGGTGCGGCACACCGCGAAGAAGAGCCAGGGCGTCGTGCTGCTCAACCGGGGCGGCCCCGGCGCACACGGCCGCGACCTCGCGGGCGTCTTCCACGCGGCGATGCCGAAGAGCGTCGCCGCGTCCTACGACTGGATCGGCTTCGACCCGCGCGGCGTCGGCGCCAGCAGGCCCGCGCTGGTCTGCGACAAGAGCTACCAGGATCCCGGGCGCGCCCGCCCCGACACCATCCCGGAGAACGCCGCGGCGGAGCGCGCCTGGAAGAAGCGCGCCCAGGCCTACGCGGACGACTGCGCGAAGAAGTACGGCAAGGTCCTGCCGCACATGGGGACGGCCGACTGGGTGCGCGACATGGACGCGATCCGGCGGGCGCTGCACCAGCAGAAGATCAACTACTTCGGCTACTCGTACGGCACCTACCTCGGCGCGGTGTACGCCTCGACCTACCCCGGGCGCGTCCGCCGCATGGTCCTCGACAGCGTGGTCAAGCCCAGCGGCGTCTGGTACGGCGACAACCTCGACCAGAACGTGGCGTTCGAGAAGCGGATCAAGGCGTTCTTCGGCTGGGCGGCCCGGCACCACGCGATCTACCGGCTCGGGAAGACCGGCGACCGGGTCGCCGCCGCCTACGCCCGCGCCCGCGCCGCGCTCAAGGCCAAGCCGATCGACGGCAAGTTCGGCCCGGACGAGCTGGACGACCTGTTCCTCGCCGACGGCTACGGCGACTACGGCTGGCCCGCGCACGCCGCCGCGCTGTCGGCGTACGCCGTCCGGCACGACCCGGGCCCGCTGCGCAGGGCCTGGCAGCCGCCGACCTGGCTGGACCAGAACAACTACGCCGTCTACAACGCCGTCCAGTGCCGCGACGCCGCCTGGCCCCGCGACTGGGAACGCTGGCACGCCGACAGCCGGCGGCTCTATCGCGCCGGCTACAAGTTCGAGACCTGGAGCAACACCTGGTACAACGCGCCCTGCGCGTTCTGGGGCGCACCGGGCGGGCCGCCGCCCGCGGTGGGGGCCCGCGGGCCGCTCGCCCCGATGCTGCTGGTGCAGGCCACCGAGGACGCTGCCACGCCCTATCCGGGCGCGCTGGAGACCCACCGGCTGTTCCCCACGTCCCGGCTGCTCGCGCAGGTCGGAGGCGGCAACCACGGGGTGTCGCTGTCGGGCGACCGCTGCGTCGACCGCGCCGTCGCCGCCTACCTGGGCAGGGGCGCCCTTCCGGCGGACAAGCCGGGCCCCGACGCCACCTGCAGGGCCCCGGCGCCGCCGCAGCCCAAGCCCGTGAAGAAGAAGCGCGGCCGGTCGCACCACGCCGCCGGCCGGTGAAACGCCCGCGAACCGGCCGGTAGGGAGCCGGTGGAGGTGGCAGGGCCGGGGACGGCATAGGCTTGTCGGCGTGGTGCTGACAGTGCTGTACGCCGCGCCGGCCGCCGCCGTGCCCCGGAAGGCCGGCCGGGGAGCCGCGCCCCGGGAGACCGCGCCCGGCGCGGTCCGGGCCGGAAGCCGGTAGCCGTGCGCATGCTGGGGTCTTTGCCGGTACGGGTCCTCGACGACCGGTACCGCGCGGAGGCGCTCGCGATCCTCGACGCCGACCCGGTGGCCAACGTGTTCGTCGGGTCCCGCGTGCACGCGGCCGGGCTCGACCCGCGCCGCCTCGGCGCCCAGATGTGGGGCTACATGCGCGACGGCCGGCTGTCCGCGCTGTGCTACTCCGGCGCCAACCTGATCCCGGTCGCCGCCGGGCCGCAGGCCGTCCGCGCGTTCGCCGAGCGGGCGCAGGCGCAGGGCCGCCGCTGCTCGTCGATCGTCGGGCCCGTGGACGCGGTCGGCGACCTGTGGGAGATCCTCGCGCCGTACTGGGGGCCGCCGCGCGCCGTCCGCGCGGCGCAGCCGGTGATGGCGACCTCCACCGTCCCGGACGTGCCCGCCGACCCGGGCGTCCGGCGGGTGCGGATGGAGGAGTTCGACGTCGTCTACCCCGCCTGCGTCGCGATGTTCACCGAGGAGGTCGGCGTCTCCCCGAACAGCGGCGACGGGGGAGTGCTGTACCGCGCGCGGGTCGCCGAGCTGATCCGCGACGGCCGCGCGTTCGCCCGCATCGAGGACGGCCGGGTCATGTTCAAGGCGGAGGTCGGCGCCGTCACCCCGCGCGCCTGCCAGGTGCAGGGCGTGTGGGTGCCGCCGGACCTGCGCGGGCAGGGCCTGTCGGTGGCGGGCATGTCGGCGGTCGTGCGGGAGGCGCTGCGCAGCATCGCGCCGACGGTGTCGTTGTACGTCAACGACTACAACACGCGGGCACGGGCCGCCTACCGCCGCGTCGGCTTCGCCGAGTACGGCTCGTTCATGTCGGTCCTGTTCTGACCGTCCGCCGCGTGATGCCGCCGGACTTGTCGTTGTCTGCCGGATCTGCGATGGATGCCTGACTCGATGCCCCCCGGCCGATACGATCCGGCCGTGGAGTTCGCCGTGGCGTTGCGGCAGGCCGTCCAGGCCAGCGGGCTGACCCTGGAGCGGATCCGCCACCGGCTCGGCCGGCGCGGCGTGGCCGTCAGCGTGGCCACGCTGAGCTACTGGCAGCGCGGCCGCAGCCGCCCCCGGTCCCGCGCCACCGTCGCCACCCTGGAGGAGGTCCTCGGGGTGCCGCCGGGCACGCTGACCGGCCTGCTCGACGGCGCCGCGCCCGCCCCCGGGGTGCCCGGCGGCGCGCCGCCCACCGCGCCGTCCGCCCTGCCGCCCATGACGCCGGCCGCCTCGGCGAGCGAGCTGTGGCCGGACCCGCGGCGGTACGCGGCGCTCGTCGGGCAGCTCGACCGGTCCGGGGACCACCGGCTCGAACGGCTCGGCGTCCATGACGTCTACCGGCTCGGCGCCGACGGCCGGAGCTGGACCCTGTCGGTCCGCGCCGTGCTGCGGGCGGCCGGCGACGACATCGACCGCGTCGTCTGCGTCCACCGCACCGGCCCCGCCGACCCGGCGGACGAACCCGCCGAGCCGCCCGGGGACGCGGCGACGGCGGAGCTGGCCGCCGTCCGGTACTGCCGGCCCGGACGGGTCCGCGCCGGCGGCGGGCTGACGGCGTTCGAGCTGGTCTTCGACCGCGTGCTCGCGGCCGGCGACACGGCGGTGGTCGAGTACGACCTGCGGCCGTCCGGCCCCCGCCCGCCCGGCCCGCCGGACGGCTACGACCGGCGCTTCTCCCGTCCCGTGCACGACTACGTCGCGGTCGTCGAGTTCGCCGCCGGACGGCTGCCCGCCCGCTGCTACGGCTTCACCGCCGACGGGCCGGGCGCGCCCCGGCGGCGGTTCGGCGAGCTGTGGATCGGCACGTCGGGGAGCGCGAACATCGCGGTCGGGGCCGTCCGGCACGGCATCGTCGGAATCGAATGGGAGTGGCAGTGACCGAACCGGCTGTCGACTTGCCGTCCCCCGGGCCTTACAGTGAGGCTGAAAGTTGCAAGCCCATCAGTCAAGGCCGTAAGGCGGGGGCCGGCCGGAGCGGATCCGGAGGCCGAGCAGTGCAGAGCGTCGCGGAGGACGATCTCCTCCAGGTCCTGCGGTACGGCCCGTTCAACGTGGCGTTGCAGGCCGCCATCCAGGCCCGCGGCCTCAGCCTCGAATCGCTGCGGCGCCGCCTCGACGCGCAGGGCGTCGCCGTCAGCCTGTCCACGCTCAGTTACTGGCAGCGCGGCCGGACCCGTCCCGAACGCGCCGGCTCGCTGCGCGCCGTCCGCGGCCTGGAGGTCATCCTCGAACTGCCCCGCCACTCCCTGCTCACCCTGCTCAAGCCGAACGCCGAGCGCCCGCCGGGGCCGTGGCCGCCCATCGAGGAGCTGTGTCCCGAACCCGGCGTCCGCGACCTGCTGGACGAGATCGGCGACGGCGGCGAGCGCCGGCTCACCGGGCTCAGCCTGCACGACCAGCACGTCATCGGCCGCCGCCGGGAACTGCGCGAGGTGCGCACCCGCGCGGTGTTCCAGGCGCAGCAGCGCGGCGTCGACCGCTGGATCGCCGTCTACCACCACCCGCACGGGCTGCTGCCGTCGTCGCGGACCGCGCGCGGCTGCCGCTTCGGCCGCGTCCGGATGGACGCCTCCAGCGGCCTCATCGCCGCCGAGCTGCTGTTCGACCGGGCCCTCGGACGCGGCGAGACGTACCTGCTCGAGTACGGCTTCGGATTCGACGAGACCGGCCCGCCCGTCACCGAGGAGGGCCGCGGGTTCCGCACCCCCCAGCACGAGTACCTCATCGAGGTGGGCTTCCACCCGGCCGCGCTGCCCGCCCGCTGCTACCGGACCTGGCGCCCGGACGGTCACACCGCCCTGGAGGACGCCGCCGACCTGCGGCTGTCCAGCTACCACAACGTCCACTTCATCGAGTTCGGCATGCCGGCCGGCTACCACGGCATCCGCTGGGAGTGGTCCTAGCCGGTCACGTCACGAGCAGGCCGAGGAGCCGGTCGAGCTCGGCGGCCGGGTCCCCGGTGAGGCCGGCGTGCACCGGCCCCGGCTGGACGATCGTGCTGCGCGGCGCCGTCAGCCAGCGGAACCGCGCGCCCGGCGCCTCCTTCGATGCCTGCCCGGCGCCCTCGCCGCCGCAGCAGATCGCGTCCACGCCCTTCAGCGCGGCCCGCACGCCCTCCAGGTCCAGCGCCGGGTCGAGCGCGAGCAGCCGCCGCTCGTCCAGGTGGGTGCGGCAGCCGAGGTAGTCCAGCGCCCGGCAGTACACCACCACGCCCACGTTCATGCTCTCGCCCCGCTCGACCCGCGGGACGACGCGCAGCGCCGCGTACTCGAACACCGTGGGCTCGCCCGCGCTCCGGATGTTGCTCACGAGGGGCCGCCCAGCCAGCCCGGACGGTTCTCCCCGCGCCGCGTCCCGGTGTCCGGCCGGTGCGCGCTGACGTCCAGGTCGGGCAGCCAGCCGCGCGGCTTGCCGGCGCGCGGCAGCAGGATGTCCACATAGGCGTCCCGCAGCTCCTGCGGGCCCGCGAACCCCGGCTCCCCTTCCAGCCACAGGTCGGGCACCAGCCCGGTGACCTCGCGCAGCAGCTCCTCGGTGATCCTCGGGGCGAGGTCGGCCTCCGCCTCCTCCAGCCGCGTGGCGAACGGGGTCAGCACGTGGTCGTCCACGTCGTACGGGCCGGAGAACAGCCGCGCGGCGTTGGCCCACGCGTGGTGGAAGATCAGGCTCGCGCCGTGGTCGATGAGCCACACGTCCCCGTGCCAGACCAGCATGTTCGGGTTGCGCCAGCTCCGGTCGACGTTGCCGATGAACGCGTCCAGCCACAGCACCCGCGACGCGAACAGCCGGTCCGGCTTCCAGCCGAGCGGGTCGAACCCGAGCGAACCGGGCAGGAAGTCGACGCCGAGGTTCCAGCCGGGGCTGGCCTTCAGCAGGTCCTGCACGTCGGGGTCGGGCTCGTGCCGGCCGATCGCCGGGTCGAGGTCGATGAGCACCTGGTCGGGCACCCGGAAGCCGAGCCGCCTGGCCAGCTCGCCCGCGATCACCTCGGCGATCAGCGCCTTGCGGCCCTGCCCGGCGCCGTGGAACTTCATGACATAGGTGCCGAGATCGTCGGCCTCGACGACGCCCGGCAGCGACCCGCCCTCGCGCAGCGGCGTCACGTACCGGATGGCGGTCACATGTGGCAACACGCCGCAACGCTACCGGGTGCGCGTGCGGCCGGGATAATCGGCGGCATGGCCGTTGAGCTGCTCGACCTGTCCGTCCCGATCACCACGGGGATGCCGGTGTACCCGGGCGACCCCGAGGTGGAGGCCGTCCCGGCCCTGACGGTCGCGGACTCCGGCGTGAACGTCCTGCGCCTGCACATGGGGTCGCAGACCGGCACCCACGTGGACGCCCCGTTCCACATCGACGACGCGCTGCCCCGCCTCGACGAGCTGCCCCTGACCCGCTTCACCGGCCCGGCGGTCGTCATGGACGCCCGCGCCCTGCCGCCCCGGACCCCCCTACCGCCCGACCTGCTCCCGAAGGGCCTGGCCCCCGGCGTCGTCCTCCTCATCGCGACCGGCTGGTCGTCGCACTGGGGAACGGACGACTACCTCGCCCACCCCTACCCGTCGCCCGAGACCGCCGAGGCCGTCGTCGCCGCCGGTGTCCGCACGGTCGGCATCGACGCCCTCAGCGTCGACCGCACCCCGCCGCCCGGCTCGGACGACTTCTCCCTCGCCGCCCACCGCGTCCTCTGCGGCGCCGGCGCCGTCATCGCCGAGAACCTCACCGGCCTCGGGCCGCTCGTGGCCGCGCAGGCCGAGGGCCGCCCTTTCGAGGTCTCCCTGTTCCCGATAGCCCTCGCCGCCGCCGACGGCGCCCCCGTCCGCGCCGTCGCCCGCCTCGGCCGCCACAAAGAAAACTCACCATGACAACGCCACCGCGGCATCGTCATGATGAGCACCGGCCTCATCCGTGTGTCAGACACGGTCCACGTAAGCTACGTGAATCTCCTTTGCCCGGTCATCAATGGCGTACCAGACGCGGTACCGGTCCACGCGCAGACGTCGATCGACGTCGCCATAAGGGAAGGCGGACCGGGGCCGCGGGTCCTCGCTGAGTTGGTCAACGGCGTCGAGGACCGCTTTCGTGCCCTTCGGGTCATCGAGGAAGCGGGAGAGCATGCCCGTCGCTTTGGTCTCCCAGACGATGGCGTAGCTCATGCCCCATCGAGGCCGAGCAACTCGCGAACCTGGTCGGTCGTCATGCCGGGCGGATTGGTGCCGTCGGCCTTCCGCCGGTGGTGCTCGAGAAGGGCGGCCAGCCCTTCGGCCTCGATCTGCGCTTCCCGCATGCGCAGGTACTCGTCCAGCGGGACGACGACGGCGGTCTCGTCTCCGAGGTGAATCGTGTTGCGAGGCTCGTCCGCCGGCAGCTCGTCCATGGCGGTCATGGTATCCGGGTGGTGCTGCGGCCTGTGGGGCGCGATGGGGGGCCGATCGTGGATCGGTAGCTCGCTCATGACGTTGAGGATATAGACGATCACCCATCGTGTTCGCGAGTTGGCGGACGGGCTCGTCCGCTAGTCCGCGTAGCGGCGCGCGAGTGTGCGGAACGCGAGCTTCGGCTCCCAGTGACCGGTCTTCTCGTAGCCGAGCCGCGAGCCCGGCGGAAGCACCTTGACCAGGGAGAATCCCGCCATGTCGAGGTCGTGGCGCGGGTCGGGCGAGGTCGGGGAGCCGGGGTCGATGAAGTTGTAGACGAACGCGCCGTGCACGCCCGCGGCCTCGTAGACGTCGAGCAGCTCGGCGATGTAGCGGGCCTGCGCCCTCTCGTCGCGGACGTACCCCGGCGGGACGACCGGGGGATCCTGCGTCCAGTCGACGATGTCGAACCCGTCGCCGCCGCGCTCGTCCGCGCCCCGGTAGGTGCAGCACCCGAACTCGGTGATGACGACGGGCTTGCCGAAGCGGTGCAGCGCCCGCACGTCGCGGACGTAGGTCGCCTCGTTCGAGGAGTCCCGGTACAGGTCGACGCCGACCACGTCGAAGCCGCGCCAGTCGACGTCCTCCCAGACGCCCGACGTGTAGGTGAGGCGCCCGCCGAACAGCGGCCGGACGGCCCGCAGGGCCTGCCGGAGGAACGCGTTCAGCCGCTCGCCGTACCCCGCGCCCGCGGGCGTTCCGAGGTTGCCGGCGCGCTCCTGCCAGTCCTTGCCGGGCACGAGCCCGGCCATGAAGATCGTCAGCTCGCAGCCGAGTGAGAGGCCGACGCCGGGACGCGCGCGGCGGAGCCGTTCGGCCTCCCGGGCGACCGACGTGACGAACCGCAGCGTCGCGCGGGCGTCGCTGTCGAAGTGGCGCGGCTCGAACCAGACGAACATGCCCTCATCCGCCGCGCAGCGCGCCGCGAGCATGAGGCGCCGCAGGTCGGAGCCGAGGATGATGAGCGCGTTGCAGTGCAGGTCGCGGCGGATCGCCCGGATCTCGCGCCGCACGTACGCGGGGTTCCACACCTCGCGCTCGGTGTCGTAGTTGACGCCGCGCTGCGGCAGCCGCCGTCCCGGAGCCGCGGCCCGCGCCGGCCGGACCGCGGCTCCGTACGCGACGGCCGCCGCCGTCCCGGCGAGCGCCGTCCTGCGGGTGATCGGTGCCTGTGCCATGGGTGCTCCTCGCTGCTCGGGCCGCCTGCGACGAGTCTTTCCGGGACGGCGCGTACGGACAGCGACCACCAGGCCACACCCGCCCCGACCAAAGTCGCCGGACGCGGGAGCCGAAGGTCGACCGTTCGCGCACGGCGGCGAGGCGGCGCCGTCCATCATGGGAGGCCGAGGACGCGCGACGGAGGGAGACCCGGTGCGGGTTTCGTGGGCGACGGACCAGGGGAGTCCCGAGCGGCTCAACGAGGACTTCGTGGCGGCCGCCGGCGGGGCCGTGGTGGTGCTCGACGGGTGCGGGCTTCCGCTCGGCACCGACCTCGGCTGCGTGCACGGGACGGCCTGGTATTCACGCTCACTCGGGACGCGGCTGCTCGCAAGGATGCTGGACGGCCTGGGCCCGCAGGCCGCGCCGCCCGTGGCGCCTCCGGAAGGAGCGCACCGGCCCGGCCGCAGGCCGCTGGTGGCGCGGCTGGCCGGGGCCGTCGCGGACGTCGCGGCGGCGCATCGGGCGACCTGCGACCTGACGGTCCCGGCCACTCCGGCGGCGACCGTCCTGGCCGTGCGCGTCCGGGGCGACCTGGTGGACTACCTGGTCCTCGCCGACTCGACGGTCCTGCTGGAGCGCACCACCGGCGAGGTCGAGGAGATCACCGGCGGCCCCTACTACGCGGCGGCCGACCCGTCGGTGGCCGACTTCGCCATCACCGGGACGCTGCCGGTCGGGGAGTTGCGCCGGATCGTGATGCTGACGGACGGGGCGACGCGGCTCGCCGACACCTTCGGCGTCACCGACTGGCCGGGCCTGGCCCGGCTGGCCGCGGAGCACGGCCCCGCCGCCGTCGTCGAACGGACCCGAGAGGCGGAACGCACCGACCCGCAGGGCCGGCGGTGGCCGCGCCGCAAGATCCACGACGACGCGACCCTCGCCGTCTGCGCGTTCCCGGGCGCCTGACGCGCGAGCTCAGCGGCCGGTCGCGCCGTCGATGAGCTCCCGCAGGATGTCCGCGTGCCCCGCGTGCCGGGCGGTCTCCTCGATCAGATGGGTCAGCGTCCAGCGCCGGGACGGCGCGCGGCCGCCGGGCTTCACCGGGCGGGGGCCCGCTTCGGCCAGGTCGTCCCAGGAGGCGATCCGCTCGTTCGCCGCGGCGTTGGTCTCCCGGTAGGCGGCGAGGATGCTCTCGGCCGTGTCGCCCGGGGCGGGGTGGAACGTGGCCTTCCAGTCGGGGACGTCCTCACCGAGCAGCCAGCACCGCTCCACGTAGGTGAGGTGCCTGACGAGTCCGAGCAGGTTCGTCCCCGACGGTACGCCGGGGGCGCGGGCCTGGTCTTCGGGCACGTCCTCGGCCTTGGCCGCGATCGCGGCGCGCAGGTAGTCGAGGAACCCGGCGAGCACCTCCTTCTCTCCGGGCCCGGTCGACGGCGGTCCGGTGTCGCGTTTCCGCCTTGTGCTCATCGTCCTCCTTGCGGATCCGTCGGATGCCCGCTCCAGAAGCGGGCGGTTCGAGTGATCATTCCCTCCTCGCCGGGTCGGTCGTGCACCACCC
Organism: Actinomadura sp. NTSP31; assembly: GCF_041951385.1. Taxonomy (NCBI): domain Bacteria; kingdom Bacillati; phylum Actinomycetota; class Actinomycetes; order Streptosporangiales; family Thermomonosporaceae; genus Actinomadura; species Actinomadura sp. NTSP31. The sequence goes on from NZ_JBGNUT010000015.1 coordinate 120,575, forward strand.
TTGCCGGGCCTGGCGCGAAACGTGCCATTGGTTTGCCGATCCGGCAAAGGGCGCCGGCGACCGCTCCCTGTCGGTGGGACCGCTGAGCGAATGCTCGATCAGGGAAAAGTAGGGTGGCGCCGACCGAGGGAGAGGGAGGCCGTAGTGCGGCTGGGGATCACCATGTTCGCGACCGACCTGACCATGCCGCCGCACGAGCTGGCCAGGGAGGCCGAGGAGCGCGGGTTCGCCTCGCTGTACATTCCCGAGCACACCCACATCCCGGTGGCGCGGACGACGGCGCCGCCGACCGGCGACGCGGCCCTGGCGCCCGAGTACGCGCGCACGCTCGACCCGTTCGTGGCGCTCGCCGCGGCGGCGGTCGTCACCGAGCGGATCACCCTCGGGACCGGCATCCTGCTGCCCGCGCAGCGCGAGCCGATCGTCACCGCGAAGGCCGTCGCGACGCTCGACCGGCTCGCGGGCGGACGGGTCGCGCTCGGCGTCGGCTACGGCTGGAACGCCGAGGAGGGCGCCGACCACGGCGTCCCGTGGAAGCGGCGGCGCGCGGTGGTGCGCGAGCACGTGCTGGCGATGCGCGAGCTGTGGACGCGGGACGAGGCGTCCTTCAAAGGGGAGTTCGTGAGCTTCGAGGCGAGCTGGTCGTGGCCGAAGCCCGCCGGGCGCGTCCCGGTGCTGCTGGGCGGCGCCCCGGGGCCGACGCTGTTCGCGCACATCGCCGAGTACGGGGACGGGTGGCTGCCCATCGGCGGCGCCGGCATCCGCGAGGCGCTGCCGGACCTGCGCCGCGCCTGCGCGGAGGCGGGACGCGACATGGTCCCGGTCGTCCCGTTCGGAACGGTCCCGAGCGCGGCGAAGCTGGACCACTACGCCTCGATCGGCGTCGGCGAGGTCGTGCTGCGCGTCCCGGCGGGCGGGCGCGACGCCGTCCTCCCCGTGCTGGACGAGTACGCCGGCGCCTACCTGTGACGCGCGGCTAGCGGATCATGCGGAAGCAGAAGAACGTCGGGAACCGGTAGTACTGGCGCTTGCCGGCCTTCACCGCGCCGAGGATGAGGAACACCCACTGCCCGATGAGCAGCTCCAGGTAGGGGAGGATCAGCGGGATCAGGAACGCGGGCTGCTCGGTGATGATCGTCGGCGGGACGCAGACCGCCGCCACCGCGAGCAGGTGGATCAGCATCGTGAGCTGGAAGTTCAGCGCCTGCGCCGCGTGGAAGCGGGCGAACGGCGAGTCGCGCATCTTCACCAGGTAGATGACGAGGGGCGCGATGAACGAGACCACGAGCGTGCCGACGTAGGCGAAGATCGCCCACGTGTCGTCGTTGTCGCGCGGGGGACCGTACTGCGGTCCGTAGGGAACGCCCGGCGGCCCGTACCCCCACTGCGAGTCGTACGGCCCTTCGGGCGGCGGGCCGGGGGGCTGCCCCGGCGGCTGTCCGTACGGCTGGCCGTAGGGCGGTGGCTGGTCGGTCACGGGGGATTCCTTCGCGCCTGCGGACGGGTCGTCGCATGAATCATAGGCAGCGGCCGGCCGAGCCGGTCCGCCCGCTGGGCGGGACCCGGCGCACCGGGCATCGGCCCGCGCATTTTAGAATCTCGTTCGGCTCAGAAGGAGGCTGCATGAGCGGGGCGATGACCGAACGGCACATGCTCGGCGAGGACGAGGCGGCGCCGCTGGCCGGGCTCGCCGCCCGGGTCCGCGAGCTGACCGAGGCCGCCGTCCTCACCGGCGTCGACGCCGGCGAGGCGCGCGCCGTCGCCGACGAGGTCGCCGCGCTCACCGCCCGGCTCCGGGCCGTGCGGCGGGACGCGCCGCCGTTCCTCGTCACCGACGGCCACCGGATGGACCGGCAGGGCGGCAACCCCGTCAGCGGCGTCCTCAACCCCGTCGCGCCGCCCGTCGACCTCGACGTCACGGCGGACGGGATCGTCCGCGCCGAGTTCACCCTCAGCGACGTCTACGAGGGGCCGCCGTCGTACGTGCACGGCGGGGTGTCGGCGATGGTCCTCGACCAGGCGCTCGGCATGGCCGCCGCGCACACCGGCACCGGCGGGATGACCGCGACCCTCGAGCTGCGCTACCGGCGGCCGACCCCGCTCGGCGTGCCGCTGACCGTCGAGGCGAAGGCCAGCCGCGTCGAGGGGCGCAAGATCTACGCATCCGGGACGATCGCGGGCCCCGACGGCCGCGTCACCGTCGAGGCCACCGCGATGTTCGTCACGCCGCAGCACTTCCTCGTCCAGGAGCGCTGAGCACGAGCGGTCAGGCGGGCGCGGCGGCCTCCCGGACGGCCCCCGCCCGCCGCGGGTCCGGCAGCAGCGCGAGCGCGCCCAGCGTCAGCACCGACGACACGATCATCGCGACCGCGATCGCCCACCAGCCGTAGTCGTGCAGCAGCCAGGTCGCCAGCAGCGGCGCCGGGCCGCCCGCGATGACCGACGCGAGCTGGTAGCCGATGCCGGCGCCGCCGTACCGCAGCCGCGTCGGGAAGCTCTCGGCGATCAGCGACGCCTGCGGGCCGTACTGGATCGCGTGCGGGATCTGCGCCACCACCACGGCGATGACCACCAGCGCCGCCGACTCGGTGTTGATCAGCCCGAAGTACGGGAACGCGAACACCGCGATGAGCAGCGACCCCACCGCGTACACGCGCCGCCCGCCGACCCGGTCCCCGAGATGCCCGGCCGCGGGGATGGTGAACAGCTCCAGGACGGCCGCGGCCGTCACCGCGCTGAGCGCCAGCCCCTGCTTCATCCCGAGGTCCTTGTGTATGTAGGTCAGGGCGAACGAGGTGAAGATGTAGAACGGCATCTGCTCCGAGCACCGCAGCAGCGCGCTCAGCAGGATCTCCTTCGGGTGCCGCCGGACGACCTCGACGACCGGCACCCGGGAGACCTCCCGCTTCTCCACGACTTCCGCGAACAGCGGCGTCTCCATCACCCGGACCCGCACGAACAGCCCGACCGCGACGAGCACCAGGCTGAACAGGAACGGCACCCGCCACGCCCAGTCGTTGAACGCCTTGTCGGCCGACAGCGCGATGGCCGTCATCATCCCGGTGCCGAGGATCAGCCCGATCGGCACCCCGATCTGCGGCAGGCTCGCCATCAGCCCGCGCCGTTTCCGGTCGCCCCACTCCATCGACAGCAGCACCGAGCCGCTCCACTCGCCGCCGACCGCGATGCCCTGCAGGATCCGCAGCACGACCAGCAGCACCGGTGCCGCCGCGCCGATGGAGTCCGTCCCCGGCAGCACCCCGATCAGCGCGCTGGAGATCCCCATCAGCACCAGGGTGACGATCAGCATCGCCTTGCGGCCGAGCCGGTCGCCCCAGTGCCCGAAGATCGCCGCGCCGACCGGCCGCGCCGCGAACCCGACCGCGTACGTCGCGAACGCCGACAGCGTCCCCGCGTAGTCGCTCGACGCGGGGAAGAACACGTCCTTGAACACGATCGCCGCGGCGGTGTTGTAGAGGAAGAAGTCGTACCACTCGATCGAGGTGCCGATCACGCTCGACACCGCGGCCAGCCGCACCTGCCGGCGCCGTTCGCCGCCCGCCGCGCGGGCCGTGCCCGCGCCCCCGGGATCTGAGGCCATGGGAGCCATCCCTTCCGACCGCCCCCGCCGGTCCCAGCGTTGTGATCACGGGGATTCCCGGCCCGCCGCACCCGGAAACCGCTTTCTTTCGCCGGTGGACCGCCTCGTGGACCGCCCGTGGACCGCCGGTGGCGCGGCGTCCGGTTCCGGGCTCGGACCAGGGACGCGACGGGCCGGGCCGGCGCGGACGATCGAGGCGCGATGCCCTATCCGGCATTAGGCACGAATGGGGAAGTTGTTCGGGTCGCGAACAACGATCACCACTGCCGGACGGCACGCGAAATCTTCGATCATATCGGCGCGCCGCCGAGACCGGCCCCGTGGAAATACGGGCATCGCCGCGGCTCCCTTTCCGATCTTCGTCCTCGGGGACATCCGCCGGGCCGTGCCGCATTCTGCGGTGAACCATCGTCACCGAACCGGCGTCCCATATGGTGTTCGCCCTCAAAACGGGATGCGAGGCCGGGAGTTGATCGAAGCCTTTGTGCTCGGCGTGATCGGAAATGTCCTCAGCAATTACATCAGCGGCCTGCTGACCAACAGGCAGACGGAGCGCAACCGAGGGGAGATCGTGGCGCTCATCGAGAGCAAGGTCAAGGAGAACCGGGCGCTGGAGAGCCGGCAGGCGATGGGCGTCGCGGTCCGCGAACTCGACGCGGTCGTGGGCAAGGACCGGGACCTGACCTGGCGGGACGACCGCCTGGTCATCCGGCCGTCCGGGCGGATCCGCAGGTCGCTGCCCGATCCGCAGGCGGCGCTGGAGGAGCTCGTCAACAGCGTGGCCGCCCGGCGGCGCGAGCTGGGGCTTCCGCTCGCCGCCGGCGAGCCGGCGCCCGCTCCCGGCGCGCCGCCGATGGGCGGTTCCGCGGCGGTGGCCGGTTCCGGCAGCGAACCCGCCGAAGGCGATCTGATCCCGCCGGATCGGCCCGCCCCCGCCGGTTCCGCACCGGATCTGCGCGCCGAGGTTCTCGGGCTGCCGGCCGAGGTGCTGCGGGAGAAGGAACGGCGCCGGAGGGAATCCGGGCGTGGCTGAAGCGATAGCGCAGCGTTTCTCCGATGCGGTCGGCCTGCATCTGATCGCCAATTTCCGGCCCGACGTCCAGCCGGGCACTCCGCTGCTTCTGGGCATCCAGGGGCCGCCGGGCGAGGGAAAGACCTACCAGGCCGAACGGATCCTGGAGGACGCCGGAATCCATACCGTCCTGCTGTCCGGCGGTGAACTGGAAAGCCCGAACGCGGGAGCGCCCGCGGCCCGGATGCGGGCCGCCTACCTGGAGGCCGGCGGCTACGCCGACGCGGGGACCCCCGCCGTGGTGCTGCTCAACGACGCCGACGCCGCGATCGGCAGTTGGGGCGAGCTGACGCAGTACACCGTGAACACCCAGAACCTGATCACCGAACTGATGCACCTGGCCGACTACCCGGCCCGGGTGGAGGGCCGGCGGGTCCGCCGGACCCCGGTCATCCTGACGGGCAACGACTTCACCCGCCTGTACGCCCCGCTGCGGCGCAGCGGCCGCATGCGGATCTTCAGCTGGCGCATGCAGCCGGCCGAGCGCGCGTCGGCGGTGCACTCGCTCTTCCCCTGGCTGAGCGAGACGCAGGCCGGCGACCTCGTGCGCCGGTTCCCCGACGAGCCCATCTCCTTCTGGGCGGCGGTGCGGCGGCGGATGGACGACGCCGCCCTCACCACGGCCCTCTACCGGCACGGTCTCGGCGACCTCGCCAGGAGCCTGGTCTCGCGCAGCAGGGTGCGGATCGACGACCGCCCGCACCCGATCGAGGACATCCTCGTGGTGGCCAAGAGCATGGCCGCCGACACGGCCCACGACTTCCTCTCCTCCTAACCACAAGGAACAGGCATGGTCATCGCCAGGACCGCCACGTACACGGCGACCTACGCTCGTGCCGAGCTCATCAAACTGCAGGTCCAGCGCGTCCTGGCGCGCAGCTCCCAGGACCGGGACTTCATCCGCCGCCTCCTCGTCGGCGTCGACAGGCGCTGGATCAGCGAGATCTCCGTCTACGGGCTCGACGGCGCCGACGCCTGCCACGTCGAGCTGTTCATCAGGATCGACTGGGACCGCAACACGATGCACATGTCGGCCGGCCGGGACATGGTCCAGGTCGACGCCGGCTGGGACGGCGGCGTGTCCACCGAGATCGACCTCGCGCTGCAGAAGTTCGAGCTGGTCACCCGCGAGCTCGGGCTCCGCAAAGTGGTCCATTCCCGCTACGCGCCCGGTGTCGACCGGGCCCGGGTCAACCGGGAGCTCGGCTTCCGCAACGCCGACCGCGTGCAGTGGCGCAGCGGCTTCTACGGCACCACGATGAGCATCCCCGAACTGGACGAGGTCACCGTCGGCGTCAACCTGGCCGGCCAGGGCTGACGCCCTTCCCGCTCGGAGGAATGATGGACGGGGCGGCGACTGCCACGATCCCTGGGCTCCGCACTACCAGCAGCTGGTGCAGCCCGCGCCGCACTACCAGCAGGTCAGCGGCGAGCAGCGGCGCATCTGGGACGCCAAGGGCAAGCGCGGCATGGGGTTCGGCGCCGCGTGGTTCCTCGCCGGCCTGCTCATCACGCTGATCACCTACGGCAACGCGTCCGGCCCGAGCGGCGGCGTGTACGCCGTCGCCTGGGGCCCGATGCTCTACGGCGCCTACCGCGTCATCTCCGGCTACCTCATGTTCAAGAAGAGCCGGCAGTAGCGCCCGGAGGCCACGAGGGCGGGCGGTCCGGCACACGGACCGTCCGCCCTTTCGCGTGCGCTCCGAGGGTCGTGGCGCCGGGCCGCCGCCGGCATCGACGCGCGTGGTATGCGCAAAGTGGGTGGTTATTCTGCGCGAAACGCGCAGTAGGCTGCACGGTGTCTCCGGGACGCGCGGTCCCGGGAAGCGTTGTCACGGGAGTGCGCCATGCAAGTGCCGATCAAGAAGAGCCTGGAGCGGGTCCCCGGCGGGATGATGATCGTCCCGCTGCTGCTCGGCGCGGTCGTGCACACGCTGTTCCCCGGCGCGGGCGACTACTTCGGGTCGTTCACCGGCGCGCTGTTCAGCGGGTCGCTGACGATCCTCGCCGTCTTCTACGTGTGCATGGGCGCGAGCATCGACGTGCGCGCGACGCCGTACATCGTCAAGAAGGGCGGCGCGCTGTTCGCCTCGAAGGTCGTCGCGTCGATCCTGGTCGGGCTGGTGCTCGGGCACTTCCTCGGCGAGGGCCCGGTGAGCGGCGGGTTCTTCGCGGGGATCTCGACGCTGGCGGTCGTCGCGGCGATCAACGACACCAACGGCGGCCTGTACATGGCGCTGATGGGCCAGTTCGGCAAGCCGAAGGACGTGGCGGCGTACTCGATCCTGACGATCGAGTCCGGGCCGTTCCTGACCATGGTCACGCTGGGCGTCGCCGGGCTGTCGGCGTTCCCGTGGCAGACGCTGGTGGGCGCGCTGCTGCCGCTGCTGGTCGGCGCGGTCCTCGGCAACCTGGACCACGACATGCGCCGCTGGCTCGGCGGCGCGGCCCCGGTGCTCATCCCCTTCTTCGCCTTCGCGCTCGGCGCCGGCATCGACCTCGAGAGCGTCTGGACGGCCGGGCTGCTCGGTCTCGGGCTCGGCGTCGCGGTCGTCCTCTTCAGCGGCACGATCCTGTTCACCGCGGACAAGCTGACGGGCGGCAGCGGCGTGGCGGGCCTCGCCGCGGCGTCCACGGCGGGCAACGCGGCGGCGGTCCCGGCGATCGTGGCGGGCGCCAATCCCGCCTACAAGGACGCCGCCGCGCGCGCGACCGTGCTGGTCGCGGCGGCGGTGGTGGTCACCGCGATCCTGGTGCCGATCCTGACGGCCTGGTGGGCGAGCCGGGTACGGCACCGGGAGGAGGAGGAACGGGTGGACGAGCCGGTGGACGGCCAGGAAGGCGGGGCCGCGTGATGCGGACCGTCATCGTCGCCGACGACCTGACCGGCGCGGCCGACAGCGTGGTCGCGTTCGCCGGCGCCGCCGTCGCGCTCGACCCGGAGAACGCCTGGCCGGACGCGTGCGTGGTCGCCGCCGACACCGACAGCCGGTACGCGCCGCAGGACGTGGCGGAGGCGCGGGTGCGGGCGGCCGTGCGGCGCGCGGAGCGGGCCGGTGCCCGGGTCGTCAAGAAGATCGACTCCACGTTGCGGGGGCACGTCGGGGCGGAGGTCGCGGCGGCGGCGGAGGCGCTGGGCGCGCGGCTCGTCGTCGTCGTGCCCGCATTCCCCGCGACCGGGCGGACCACGCTGGGCGGCGTCGTGCACGTCGATGGCCGGCCCCTTCCGGAGCGGCGGCACGGCGGGGACGTGGCGGCGCTGCTGGGCGAGGCCGGGATGCGCGTCCGGACGATGGGGCTCGCGAAGGTGCGCGCCCCGGACCTCCATGCGCGTTTCGCGCAAATCGATGGCGTGATCGTCTGCGACGGCGAGACCGACGCGGACCTGGACGCGGTGGCCGCGGCCGTCCCGGAGGGCGCGCTGCTGGTCGGGTCCGGCGGCGTCACGGCGGCGCTCGCCGGGCGTGCCCGCGCGCCGCGCGCCGTCCGCGCGGAGGCGGGTCCTTCGCTCGTCGTCGTCGGCAGCTACTCGGCGCTCGCGCGGTCCCAGCGGCTGGCGCTGATCGAGGCCGGCTGGACGCCGGTGACGCTGCGCCCGGACGGACCGGGGCCCGGCGAGGCGGGCAAGGCCGTCCGCGCCGGGCTCGCGCAGGGCGACGTCGTCCTGTCGGTCGATCCGGACGCGCCCGTCGACCGGAGCCAGGCCTTCGCCACCGCGCAGGCGCTGGCGGAGGCGGCCGCCGGAGCCGCACCGGACGCGGCGGTCCTGGCCGCGACCGGGGGAGAGACCGCGCGGGCGGTGCTGGCCGCGCTCGGCGCGACCGAGCTGCGGCCGGTGGGGGAGCCCGAACCGGGGGTGGTGGCCTCGCGCGTGCCGGGCACGGACGCGCTGTTCGTCACCAAGGCGGGCGCGTTCGGCGACCGCGAGACGCTGGCGCGCGTGCTGCGCGCCGTTTCCGATCAGGAGGAGTGAGGCAATGGAACGCCCGATCGTCGGGATCACCATGGGGGACGCGGCGGGCGTCGGGCCCGAGGTCGTCGTGCGGGCGCTGGCGGACCCGGACGTGCGGCGGGGGAGCCGGCCGCTCGTCATCGGGGACGCCGAGCGGCTGCGCAGGGCCGTCGAGATCACCGGCACCGGCCTGACCGTGCGGAGCGTGGACGGCCCGGAGGACGCGGCGTACGAGCCGGGGACGGTCGACGTCATCGACCTCGACTGCATCCCCGCCGACCTGCCGTTCGGCGAGCTGAGCGCGACCGCCGGGGAGGGCGCCTACCGGTTCATCGAGCGCGCCGTCCGGCTCGCCGTGGACGGACGCATCGACGCGATCTGCACCGCGCCGCTCAACAAGGAGGCGCTGCACGCGGCCGGGCACAGGTTCCCCGGGCACACCGAGCTGCTCGCGTCGCTGACCGGCACCGAGGAGGTGTCGATGATGCTGTCCGCGCCGAAGCTGAAGGTCATCCACGTGACCACCCACATCGGCCTGGTGGACGCGGTCGAGCGCATCGAGCCGGGCCTGGTCGAGCGGACGGTGCGGCGCGGCCACGCGACGCTCGTCAAGGCGGGCGTCGCCGAGCCGCGGATCGCGGTGTGCGGCATCAATCCCCATGCGGGGGAGAATGGGCTGTTCGGCCACGGCGAGGAGGAGGCGAAGATCGTGCCCGCGATCGAGCGGCTCACCGCGGACGGGATCGACGCGCGCGGCCCGCTGCCCGCCGACACGGTCTTCTTCCGCGCGGTGCGCGGCGACTTCGACCTGGTCGTGGCGATGTACCACGACCAGGGGCACGGGCCGGTCAAGGTCATGGGGCTGGAGGCCGGGGTGAACATCACCGTGGGCCTGCCCGTCATCCGGACGAGCGTGGACCACGGGACCGCGTTCGACATCGCCGGGACGGGCGCCGCCGACCACGCGAGCATGCTCGAGGCGATCCGGCAGGCCGTCGAGCTGGCGCCCGCGCGGTCGGAGAGCTAGCGGCCGGAGTGGCCCCGGCGGCCGGAGGAGCCAGGAGGGAAGGCGCGTGGTGAAGGCCGAGGAGCGGCGCGAGCGCATCGCGCGGCTGCTGCGGGAGCAGCCGGTGCGGGTGGAGGACATGGCGGAGACGTTCGCCGTCTCCCCGTCCACGATCCGGCGCGACCTGCAGGTGCTGAGCGACGAGGGCGAGATCGTGCGCACCTACGGCGGCGCGCTGTCGGCCGCGCCCGGCGAGCAGCCGCTGCACGAGCGGGAACGGCTCGCGCTCGCGCAGAAGGCGGCGATCGCGCAGGCGGCCGAGGCGCGCGTGCGGCCGGGGGCGATGCTGCTGCTGGACGCGGGCACGACGGTCGGCGCGCTCGCGGCGCGGCTGGCGTCCTGGTCCGGCATCACCGTGGTGACCAACGGGCTGACGACGCTGGACGCGCTGGCCGACAGCGCGGGCGTCGAGCTGATCGCGCTGGGCGGTGCCGTCCGGCACATCAGCCTCGGCATGATCGGGCCGCTCGCCGAGGGCGCGCTGCGCGCCATCACCGCCGACACCGTGTTCCTCGGCGCGGACGGCGTGGTCGCCGGGCGCGGGGTGTGCGAGGGGACCGCCGAGCAGGCGTCGCTGAAGCGGCTGATGGTCGAGCAGGCGCGGGACGTGTGCGTGCTGGCCGACGCGTCCAAGCTGGGCCGGGCCGATAGCAACTGGTGGACGCCGCTGGACCGGCCGTGGACGCTCATCACCGATTCCGGTGCGACGGAGGAGCAGCTGGCGCCGTTCCGGGCGCGCCGGGAGGTCACGGTGACCGTCGCCGTCCCGTGACGCCTGCCGCCCGGGTCAGTACTCGTAGACCTTCACCGTCGGCGGGCGCCGGTCCCAGGTCGCCACGACGGACGAGGTGTGCTCGTCGGAGAGGAAGTCGACGCGCAGCCAGCGCGCCGCCTCCGTCACGCGCGTCTCGTAGCCCGGGTTCGGTGTCGCCGACACCAGCTTGACCCGCCCGTCGGTGAACGCCAGCGCCGCCTGCCCGCCGCGCGTCGCGAAGCTCCGCACGTTGCCGGACGGCTTCTGCTTGGTGGGTTTGTCGGAAGGCGTGGGAGATTTGCTGGGCTTCGGCCCCTGGTCCTCGCCGGCCGCCGGACGCGGCGCCGACGTCGGCGACCCGACGCTCGTCGGCGGGCCCGGGAGCGTGGACGGGCTGCCGTGGATGACCGGGCCCGCGATCGGCGGCGGCGCCGAACGCTCCGACACCGCGCCGCGCACGACCCCGCGCACCCCGAGCCAGGACAGCGCGACCGCCAGCGCGGTCGCCACCGCCCACGGGGCAACATACGACATCGCCCGACGCATCGACACATGGTGGCATACGGTTCCGCCATGGCGAGTGTTCTGGTTGTCGAGGACGACGCGAACGTCCGTACCGCCTTGATCCGCGAACTGAGCGCCCGTTCGCACGTCGTGCGCAGCGTCGGCACCGCGATGGACGCGCTCCGCGAGGTCACCCAGTCGCCGCCGGACGTGGTCATCCTCGACCTCGGGCTGCCCGACCTGGACGGCGCCGAGGTGCTGAAGATGCTGCGCGGGGTGTCCGACGTCCCGGTCATCATCGCCACCGCCCGCGACGACGAGCCCGAGATCGTCCGGCTGCTGAACGCCGGCGCCGACGACTACCTGATCAAGCCGTTCTCCGCCGAGCACCTCAGCGCCCGGCTCGCCGCGGTGCTGCGCCGCTCCGCGCGGTCCGGGCCGTCCGCCGAGATCAGCGTCGGCGGCCTGCACATCGACCTGGACCGCCGCGAGGCCCGGCTGGACGGCGAGTCCCTGGAGCTGACCCGCCGCGAGTTCGACCTGCTCGCCTACCTCGCCGCCCGGCCCGGCCGGGTCGTCGCCCGCCGCGAACTGCTCGCCGAGGTGTGGCGGCAGGCCTACGGCGACGACCAGACCATCGACGTGCACCTGTCCTGGCTGCGCCGCAAGCTGGGCGAGACCGCCGCGAAACCCCGGTACCTGCACACCGTCCGGGGCGTCGGGGTCCGGCTGGCCGAGCCCGGTCCGCGCGCATGAGACGCACGCTCGTCCTGGTGTCCCTCGCGGTCACCTCGATGGTCGCGCTGGCCTTCCTCATCCCGCTGGCGCTGACCGTCCGGGAGATCGCCCGGGACCGCGCGCTGACGACCGCCGAACGGCAGGCCAGCGCGCTCGGCCCCGTGCTCGTCGTCACCGAGGACCCGGCCGCGCTCGAACGCGCCGTCGCCAGCACCCAGGCCGGCGCCGCCGGCCGCATGACCGTGCACATGCCGGACGGCACGCTCGTCCCGAAGCCGGGCCCCGGCGACCCGTCGGCGCGTCCCGAGCAGCTCATGGAGGCGGGCCGCCGCGGCCGGTCCTACACCGCGCGCGTCTCCGGCGGGTACGCGCTGCTCCAGCCCGTGTCGCTGGACGCCGGCCGTACCGCCGTCGTGGAGGTGTTCCTGCCCGACGGCGACCTGACCCGCGGGGTGTGGAAGGCGTGGCTGGTGATGACGGCCGTCGCCGCCGCGCTCGTCGCCGGGTCCGTCGTCGTCGCCGACCGGCTCGGCAACCGGATGATCCGCTCGACCCGCCGGCTCGCCGAGGCCGCCGCCGCGTTCGGCGACGGCGAGATGTCGGTCCGGATCGAGCCGGACGGGCCGCCGGAGCTGGTCGAGGCGGGGCTGGCGTTCAACGCGATGGCCGACCACGTCGTCCAGCTGCTGTCGGCCGAACGGGAGATGGCCGCCGACCTGTCGCACCGGCTGCGCACCCCGCTGGCCGCCCTGCGGCTCAACGCCGAGGCGCTCGGCGACGGACCGGTCCCCGACCAGACCCGCGAGGCCGTCGACCGGATCGAGCGCGAGGTCGACCAGATCATCCGGACCGTCCGGCGCCCCACCCGGCGCGGCAGCTGCGACGCGTCCAAGGTGCTGCGCGACCGCGTCGCGTTCTGGTCCGTGCTCGCCGAGGACGAGGGCCGCTCCTGCGAGCTGATCGGCGCCGAGGGCCCGGCGCCGCTGCCGCTGCCCGGCACCGAGCTCGCCGCCGCCGTGGACGCGCTGCTCGGCAACGTCTTCCGGCACACCGCCGAGGGCACCGGCTTCGTCGTCACCCTGCACCAGGGCCAGGGCGTCACCGGCATCCTCGTCGCCGACGGCGGACCCGGCATCACCGACCCCGACGCGGCCCTCAAGCGCGGCAGCAGCGGCGGCGGCTCCACCGGCCTCGGCCTCGACATCGCGCGCCGCGCCGCCGAGTCGACCGGCGGCTACCTGCGCATCCACCGCAGCGTCCTCGGCGGCGCCCAGGTGCAGATGTGGTTCCGCACCAAGTGGCTGCCCCCGACCCGCCGCTCCCGCCGGCTGGTCCGCCGCCGGCACTCCCGCACCTGATCAGTCCCGCACGTGGTCGCCCGTCGCCCCGTCGATCAGCTCCCGCAGGACGTCCAGGTGCCCGGCGTGCCGCGCGGTCTCCTCGATCATGTGGATCAGCACCCAGCGCAGCGACACCGTCCGGCCGGACCATGACGTGCCCGTCGCGTCGAGGTCCAGCTCAGCGATCACCTGGTCCGCCGCCGCCCGCGACCGCTCGTAGAACGCGGTGATCCCCGCCGTGGTCTCGTCCGCCTCGACCCGCAGGTCCATCTCCGGATCGTCGTCGTCCAGCGGCAGGGGCTCGGTCTCCCGCCCGAACGTCTCGCAGAACCACGAGTACTCCATGGCCGCCAGGTGCTTGGTCAGCCCCAGCAGCGTCGTCCCCGACGGCGTCATCACCCGCCGCACCTGCTCGTCGTCGAGCCCGTCCAGCTTCCACAGCACGACGTCCCGATGCCGGTCGAGGCTCGCTTGCAGGCTTTCCTTCTCATCACCGACGAACGGCACGTCTCTCATCCGACGACCGTACCGGGCCGGCGCCCCGACGGACGCCGGCCCCCGTTCACCACGTCAGCGGCAGTTGGAGTACTTGACGTACCACTTGCCGTTCCCGTCGCCGAGCTTGTAGTCGGCGATCCAGAACTTGTCCGGGAGCCGCACCCACAGGTACCCGTCCCTGCGCTGGACGGTGTCCCAGTCCGTGGTGACCTGGCTGTTGTGCTTGAGGACGCGGACGACGCGGTAGCGCAGCCCCGGCCCCTCGCGCAGGTTCAGCCCGCCCGTCGGCAGGACCCGGCCGTGGCACCAGTGCTGGCGCAGCTCGTCCCGCACCATCAGCCGGTGCATCGCCTTCGCGGCGCCCTTGCGGCCGACCTTGATGGCGCCCGGACCGTGCCCTTCCTCCCCGTCGTGCGGCGGCCGCGGCTGCGCCTGCTGCGCGCCGCCCTGCCCCGGGTTCGGCGGCGGCTGCTCGCCCGCCGCCGCGCCGGCGCCCAGCGCCGTCCCGGCGAGCACGGCACCGGCCAGGGTCGCGCCGAGCTTTACCCCTACATGCATCCTGTTCCTCCAGTTTCGTCCAGACCGACAGCCCGGTCACCACCCAGAGTGACAGAATGACATCAGAAAGTAACGGCCCTCGAGCCCGCTCCACCCGCCGGCACCGCCCACGCGGCGCCTCGCACGGATCTTGTTGAGGGTGCTGAGCCCGGTGTCAGCGCGTGCGCACGGGCAGGCGACCGGCGACGAGCGGGACGACGATCGCCGCGGCCACCAGGTGGGCGGCCATGAGGACGGCCCGGGTCGACGGGGCCGCCGGGACGATGAGGTCGGGCACGAACGACAGCGCCGTGAGAACGGCGGTGACCGCCACGAACGTGCGCCTGGGCGTCGCGGCCCAGCGCCGCAGCGCCACGGCCAGCACCAGGCCGATCGCGGCACACGCCAGCGTCAGCTGCGTGAAGCCGAGCAGCGGAATCGGTGCGCCGTCGATCTCCAGGGACACTCCCGCGCTTTTCGCGACGGCGCCGAGAGCGGTGGTGGCCAGCGCGGCGCCGACGGCGGCGAGCCCGCCGGTGCGCCACAGCGGAACGGTGCGAGGCGAGGTCGCGGCGGTCGTGGACGCGACTGCGGTGTAGCTGGAGACGCTCATGGGCTCTTCCCTTTCGTCTTCGCGCGAGGCGACGTGGTTTCGAAAGGGCAGACCAAGCGGACCGCGCGAACTCATCGGTCGAGTTGAAACAGTGACATCGCCGCACGTCACCGACGTGAGCACACCGAAATCGACAGCCGACCGCGCGTCAGTTTCGCGGCTTGTCCTGCTTCCACGACAGGGGACCGGGCAGGTCGACCCGGTGCGCCCGCGCACGGGAGTTCCAGGACCACCGACCGACCTTGATCGTCCAGGACGAGAACCCGTTCTCGGTGAAGTTGAGAACCAGAGGTCCGTACCGCTTGCGCTTCCGGAACATGATGCCCATCGCCGCTGCTCCCTTCTCGCTCCCTCACAAGCGACGCGGAACTGCCCCGTAGATCGTCGGCCAAACAGGCGCCCTTCAGCGGACGGCCCGCTATCCCGACAACGGTCGGACCGAGCCGCCCCCGCACCAGCGAAGAAGGCGTCCGGTCGGAATATCGGCCACTGATGAAGAAGGGCCAGGACAATGGCACCGTCCGATAGCCGCCTACAGCTTCTACACCGAGACCGTCCGGGTCACGCTCCGCAAGGCCGACGGCACGCGGCAGTACTCCGGCTACTGGGACGGCACTCGGCCGACGGGACGTAAGCCAACACGCCTACAGCCAGACCATCTCGCCGCATTACTACCTGTCGTACGACGTCAAGGCCGAGGTGAAGGAACGGGCGACCAACCGGATCGTCGCCCGCGCCACCGCGTACTGCCTCTACATCGCGCCCTGACCGGCGCCTGCTCGGCCGTCGCGCCGCGGCGTCAGCGGAGAGACGAGTCGGCGAGGGCCTGAGCGGAGGCGTCCGGGACGTAGGCCGCCATTGCGGCGATGAGAGTTCGGATGCCGCGGCGGATGTCCGGGGTGAGCGAGGCGTTGCGAGCGACGTCGAGTTCGTTGGCGACGGTGAGGAGGGCGAAGCCGGTGAGGTCGGCGCCGGCCAGGGCGACGACCTCGCCGGTGAAGCGGTCGGTGAGCGGGAGCGGCGCCGCGCCGAGGCGGGCGTAGGTCTCGCTCCGGTCGCAGGCGTCGTAGAGGTAGACGAGGCTTTCGGCCTCGTCGCCTATCGTCTCCCGCAGTCGGGCCCGCCGGTCGAGCGGCAGCAGCGCGTGCGGGAAGCCATCGGTGCCGTAGGCGGCGTGGCAGAGCGTTGCGAGGCTCAGACGCCGCCCCCCGCCCCAGCCGTCCACGAGTTCGCGCACCCGCTGCAGGTGGTCGAGGAGGTTGCCGCCGGGGTGGTCGACCTCCCCCGCGCCGAGATCGCGCAGCAGCGCCAGCGCCGGCCACTCGGCGGTGGCGGAGATGGCCTCGGCCAGTGCCACCGGTCGATCGCGGGCGACGAGGTGCCCGGCATCGCCGACGCATGTGACCGTGGCGTGAGGAGCCAGACGCAGGAACCGGTCGACGTCGCCGTCCGTCACGGCCGACCCGCTGCCGCCGCGGACGAGCAAGACGGGCACGTCGAGCTCCGCGGTGATCCGCCGCAACCGTGGAACCTGGGCGAGGACGTCCTCGACGAGCTCGCTGTGGACGTCGAGCATGCCCCCGTCGGCGAGGAAGCCGCGGACCCGCTGGGGTTCCAGATCGGGCACGACGTCCACCAGCACGAGGCCCGCCACTCTCGCCCGGACGGCCGGGTCGCTCAGGGCGGCGATGGCGGCGAGCCCGCCGAGCGAGGCGCCGACGACCACGCATCCCGGCCGCTCGGCGTGGAGCATGGCGGCGACGTCGTCCGCGCAGGGCGCGAGCGCCCGCACCGAGCCGCCGCTGTCACCGTGACCGCGCTGGTCGAAGGCCACGCACCGGAACCCGGACTCGACCAGGACGTCGGTGACCGGCGTCCACACCTGCCGGCGTTCACCACCGGCGTGGAGCAGGAGGACGGTGGGCCCGGCACCGACCTCCCCACCGCGCAGGATCGTGTCAGGACGGACGATGCTCCGCGCGGTGAAGCCGATCACGGCGGCCCCCTTACCTTGGGATCAAGGCAAGACGCTAGGCAGCCAACCTTGGCCTGTCAAGGTAAGGTCTGCCGAGTGACACGTTCGCGGGTGCGCCGCCCGCCCGAGGAGGCGCGGCGCCTGATCCTGGACGCCGCCGAGCGGCTCCTGGCCGAGGGCGGTGTGGCCGCCGTCCAGGTCCGGGCCGTCGCCGCCCGCGTCGGCATGACCGATGCGGGGGTCAACCACCATTTCGGCTCTCGCGACCGTCTGCTGGAGGCACTGCTCCGCCATGGCGGCCGGAAGATCCGGGCCGGCGTCGAGGAGGTGCTGGACTCCTGGCTCGACCGCGGCGCCGACATCGGTGAGCTGGTCGACGCCTTGGCGGTCTTCTACCGCCGGGGCTACGGCGAGCTGGCGATGGCGCTGCACGCCGCCGGATGGCGGGACGAAGGGTCGGGAATGCTCGACCCGGTCGTCGACGCGCTGCACGCCCTGCGCCCCGACGCCGCCGCCATCCCCGTCGAGGACACCCGGCTGGCCGTCGCCGCTCTCCACCAGGCCCTCGCCACCGAGCCGCTGTACGGCCCGGCGTTCCGCCGCAGCGCCGGCCTCACCGGCCGGGCGGCCACCACCCCCGGCCCACAACTCCGCTGGTGGACCACCCACCTAGCCCGCGCCCTCGACCTCCAATAACGCGATGTCGGGACCTGGTGCTCGGTCAGTCCTCGACGTGCGCGGTCATCATGATCGACACGAGCACGTCCGGCAGCTCGACCCCGAGCCGGGCGACCGCGCGCGCCGGCGGCTCGGTGACGAACACTCTGGCGTACTCCTCGTTCATCCCCGCGAAGTCCGCCGGGTCCGCGAGCAGCACGGTGACCTGCGCCACCTCCTCCAGCCTGCCCCCACCCGCCTCGACGACCGCCTTGCAGTTGCGCAGCGCCTGGCGCGTCTGCTCCTGGATCGTCGCACCCGCCAGTTGGCCGGTCGCCGCGTCGATCCCGACCATGCCCGACACGTAGATCACCGATCCGGCCCTCACCCCCTGGCCGTACAGCGGCGAACTCGGTGCCTTGTCCGACTGGATGATCTGCTTTTTCATCCGCCGACCTTCTCTCGTTTCGGGTCGGCGGGGCACCGATGCCCCGCCGGGCCACTGGTCTTGGTCTTGGTCTTGGTCGGTCAGGGGCGGTTGGAGATGCCGGGTCGTCGGTGTGTGCCGCCTACTGATCGATGATGGTGTCGTTGCCGCCTCGGCCTTCATAGCGGTTCAGGCCGGTGCCGCCGAACAGGTGGTCGTCACCCGGGGTGCCGATCAGCGTGTCGTTGCCGTCGGTGATGTGGCCGTCCACGAACGGGTTGCCCCCGCCGAACTCCGTGAGCCGGGCCGTGCCGGCGGGCAGGCCGTTGGCGTCGAGCACGTCGTCGCCGTCCCCGCCGAAGACCGTGAGATCGTCGACCTGGTTGGCCAGCACCGTCTGGGACGTGCCGAACACCTCGACGCCCGACGTCGGTGATCCGGCCAGCCTGATCCGATCGGCGCCCACGGTGCCGCGGAAGAGCAGCCGGTTGAAGCGCTCGGTGGGGCCGGCGTGCGGGGCGAAGTTCACCTTCACCACACCGATACCGGCACCGGGTGCGTCATTCACGCTCACCTCCCTGGTGATGACCGTCGTGTTCGGCGCCTGGAGGTCGGGGACGTTCAGCTTCACGAGCTCGAACCCGCTGATCTCCATGTCGACCTTCGAAGGCGTGTCCGGAGGGCTGAAGGGATCCGGCGGGATGAGGACGAAGGCCCGTGGTCCCCTCGGCGCGATGTTCACGACTTGCTCGGGGCCGGTGTTGAACAGCAGGGTGTCCTTGCCCGTGTCGGGGCTGACGTGGTCGTTGCCGTCGCCGGGGTTCCAGGTGAACTCGTCGTCGTCTTCGCCCAGCGCGACGGTGTCGATGCCGGGACCGCCGACGGCCTTGTCGTTGCCGGTGCCACCGGTGATGGTGTCGTCGCCGCCGTTGCCGGAGAGCGCGTCGACCCCTGGGCCGCCGGTCAGGGTGTCGGCTCCCGAGCCGCCGGTCAGGGCATCGTTGCCGTCGCCGCCGAGGAACTCGCCCTGCGGCATGGGGCCGTTGGTCTCGTCGATCCGCAGGGTGTCGTTGCCGTCGCCTCCGTCGACGCGGACGCGCTGCACGTTGCCCGTCGTCGGAGCACCGCCCAGCACCTGGAGGCCGTTGAGGGTGATGGCGCCCGCCGTGGTCCTGCCCACGGTGATGCTGTTGGCCGCGGTGTCCCCGACGATGTTCAGGACGCCGCCGCTGAAGGTGACGGTCGTCGCGGCACGAGCCGGCGTCCCGCCGATGAGCGCGGTCCCCAGGACCACGCCGGAGGCGAGGAACGCCGCGCCCAGCCGTCTGTGATCATTCATGTCATGCCTTCCCTCAGGGGCGAACCGCGTGTGCCGTTCGGTCACACGGCGGGCGTTCGCCGCTGGGGGCACCTTGACCGACCGGGGAACCGCCGGGCATCCGTGCCCGCCACGGGACCGGTGATTGCGTGGTGGCCACGGATGCCCCCTTCCCGCACCGGAGCGCACGCTTCTCGCACAGGTCCATCGGGGACCTGCACGGAAGAGCGGAGAAGCTCATGACCACCGCGACAGGCAATCCGCCGATCGATGAGGCCGAACTCCAGGCGTTCCTCGGGCAGGCGGTCGTCGACATGGGGGCCGCGATCTCCGGACTGCTGCTCCACCTCGGCGACCGGCTCGGCCTCTACAAGGCGATGGCCGGCGCCGGGCCGATCACCTCGGCCACGCTGGCGCAGCGCACCGGCACCTCCGAGCGCCTCGTCCGCGAATGGCTCGGCAACCAGACGGCCGGCGGCTACGTCGGCCACGACCCCGCCGCCGGCACCTACGAACTGCCGCCGGAGCACGCCATGGTCCTCGCGAACGAGGACAGCCCGGTCTTCCTCGGCGGCGCCTTCGAGGCCATCGCCTCCTGCTACGCCGACCACGAGGTGCTGGCCGAGGCGTTCCGCACCGGCGCGGGCGTCGGCTGGGCCGAGCACGACCACCGGCTGTACTCCGGCATCGTGCGGTTCTTCCGCCCCGGCTACGCCGCCCATCTGGTCGAGGAATGGCTGCCGGCGCTGGACGGCGTGGTGGAGAAGCTGCGGTCGGGGGCGAGCGTGGCCGACGTCGGATGCGGGCACGGCGCGTCCACGGTCATCATGGCCCGGGCGTTCGAGCGGTCGACGTTCGCGGGCTTCGACCCGCACGACGCCTCCGTCGAGGCCGCCCGCACCGCCGCGAGGGAGGCCGGCCTGGAGCAGCGGGCGAGGTTCGACGTCGCGTCCGGGCGGGACTTCCCCGGCCTGGGCTACGACCTCGTGTGCCTGTTCGACGCCCTGCACGACATGGGCGACCCGGTCACCGCGGCCCGCCGCGTCCGGCGGTCGCTGGCACCGGACGGCACGCTGCTGCTGGTCGAGCCGTACGCGGGCGACGCGCTGGAGGAGAACCTGAACCCGGTCGGGCGGGTCTACTACGGCCTGTCCACGGTGATCTGCACGCCGGGCTCGCTGGCCCAGGAGGTCGGGCTGGGACTGGGCGCGCAGGCCGGTGAACGCCGGCTGACCGAGGTGCTGCACGAGGCCGGGTTCCACCACGTGCGGCGCGCGGCCGAGACCCCGTTCAACCTCATTCTCGAGGCCAGGCCATGACCGCCGTCCCCATGCCCGCCAGCCCGAACTCCCCCTGGGTGCGCTGGTGCCCGCCGAGGGACACCAGCGTGCGAGCCCGCTGGTAACGGCACCCGGCATCGACGTGCCGCCGTTCGCTCACGCGAGCCGCATCGGACTGAGCCCTTGATGTCAGCGGTCATTCAGCGACCGTTCTCGGCTGGAGCCAGAGCGGGCAGGAGGGCATCCGCGCCCGCTACGGATCCGAGGATTGCGTGGTGGCACCCATGCCCGGCACGGATGCGCCCCTCAGATATGCGACAAGCACGTCCCAGGGCTGAAAGACGGACGACGTCCAGTCGGGTTTGCGCCACATCGATGCGCCGCTATCAAGGGATGTTCGCCGTGCGGTGGCGCGCCGCACGTTGCCGGTGCGGGTTGCTGTGGTTGTGACCTTGCCCTTCGCGGGTCCGGTCATCGCAACCTCGGGAGCCAACGTGACTCGAGGTCGTTCGACTCGGGTCGACTGTGCCGGACGGTTCCCCTGGGCTCCTTCCCTTGTTTTTGCAGGTGAGTGGCTACCGGATCGGCTCTCCCGGACGGGCCTGGACGGGGCCCGAATAAGGCTTGCTCAGCCCTTCCCTAAGTGAGGGTTAAGGGGGTTCTGGGTTGGGTGGGGGCGGCTTAGCGTTGGGCTTGTTCACATCGGAAGACGGCGGAGGTGCACAGGCGGAGAGCAGAGCGAACGTCGGCTGAGGTTCCGACTGAGGTTCCTGATTGAGACAGGTCTCTGGCCCGCACGGCCCCGTTACCCCGCTCTGGGGCCGTGCGGGCCAGAGGCCTGTTCTCAGTCGCGGGGGAGGGCGCCGAGCAGGAGGAGGCGGAGGGCGTCGGCGGTGCCGGTGGCGGCGGTGTCGCCGGTGGCCAGGCGGCGGACGGCGAGGCCGTAGAGCATGGCGACGATCGCGGGGGCGTGGCGTTCGGCGTCGGGGATGCCGAGGGCGGTGAGGACGGCGGTGGCGAGCCGGTCGTAGGCCTCGACGGAGCGGGTGGAGGTGTCGCGGATGGCGGGGTCGCGGGCGGCGTGCAGGTGCAGTTCCAGGTTGGCGATCTGCTCGGGGCCGTTGGCGAAGTCGACCACCGCCTTCTCGACCAGGTCGGCGGCGTCGACCGGGGCGATGCCGGATTCGCGGAGGCTCTCGGCGTAGGCGGCGATGCGGGCGATCTCGGCGTCGACGAAGGCGCGCAGGGCCTCGCGGAGCAGTTCGTCCTGGCTGGGGAAGTGGTAGGTGAGGGAGCCGAGGGAGACGCCGGCCGACCTCGCGACGGCGCGGTTGGTCACGGCGCCGATGCCCTGCTCGCCGATCAGGCGGAGGGTGGCGTGGAGGATCTCGTCGCGGGCGCTCATCGCTGCACAGTCTTCCCTACGGGCGGCGCGGACCGCTATCGTTCGTTCGAACGAACGATACATGGGAGGCGCGCGTGGAGCTGGGGCTGGCCGGGCAGGCGGACGCGCTGCGGAAGGGGGAGGTCTCCTCCGCGGAACTGGTCGGGGCGTCGCTGGAGAGCATCGGGCGGCAGGAGTCGCTGGGCGCCTTCCGAGTCGTGCGGGAGGCCGCGGTCGAGGAGGCGCGGGAGGCCGACAAGCGGCTGGCCGAGGGCGAGCGGCTGCCGCTGCTCGGGGTGCCCGTGGCGATCAAGGACGATACGGACATCGTGGGGGAGACCACCCCGTTCGCGGTGGCCGGCGACCACCGGCCGGCGGAGCGGGACGGGGAGGTCGTGCGCAAGCTGCGGGCCGCCGGCGCGGTCATCGTGGGAAAGACGACGACGTGCGAGATCGGGTTGTGGCCGTTCAGCGAGTCGCCGGAGTACGGGATCGCGCGGAATCCGTGGAACCCCGAGTACACCCCGGGCGGGTCGTCGGGCGGGTCGGCGGCGGCGGTCGCGGCGGGCATGGTCGCGGGCGCCGTGGGGTCCGACGGGGCGGGCTCGATCCGGATTCCGGCGGCGTGGACAGGGCTGGTCGGCATCAAGCCGCAGCGGGGACGTGTTTCCGGCCATCCCCACACCGACCCTTTCAACGGGATCACCGTTTGGGGGCCGTTGGCGAGGAGCGTCAAGGACGCGGCGCTGATGCTCGATGTGCTTTCGGGCAGCCATCCCGATGACGTCTACCAGGTGGGTCGTCCTGTACTGCCTTTCGTGGACGCGACGAGGCGGGAGCCCGGGAAGTTGCGCATCGCCGTTTCGTATCGGACGGCGTTCGGGGTGAGCGGGAAACTCGATCCGGAGATCCGGGAGGCCGTCGAGCGGGTTTCGAGAAGGCTCACCGAATTGGGGCACAAGGTCTTTCCGGCCGATCCCGATTACGGGCTGGTGGGGCTCGGGCTCGTCCCGCGCGGGACGGCCGGGGTCGCGGACTGGCTCGACGCGATGCCGAACCCGCGGCCGGAGGCGCGCACGGAGGTCGAGGCGCGGATCGGGCGGACGCTGGGGAAGCGGCTGCTTCCGCTGGCCAGGAGGATGGACCCGTACTTGAGGAGAAAGGTCGGGCGCATCTTCCGTTTCGCCGATGTGGTGCTGACGCCGACGACCGCGCAGCCGCCGTTGAAGGTCGGCGCCTTCGACGGAGCCGGCTATCACAAGACGCAGTCGGGGGTCGCCGCCGCGTGCCCGTATGCGTGGACGTGGAATGTGCTGGGGTGGCCCGGCGTGAACGTCCCCGCGGGATTCACGCGCAATGGCCTGCCGATCGGGGCGCAGCTTCTCGGGCACGATTCGGACGAGGCGACGCTGATCTCGCTGGCCGCGCAGCTGGAGGCCGTCGAGAGGTGGACGGAACGCCGCCCGTGAAAGGAGCGGGCCGCCGGTGATCCGGCGGCCCGTCCTCGTCAGTAGCCGGCGCCGGTCAGCAGGCCGCCGTCGACCTGGACCTCGCTGCCGGTGCAGTAGGACGAGTCGTCCGACGCGAGGTAGACGACCAGGCCGGACACCTCCTTGGACTTGCCCATCCGGCGAAGGGGGAGCGCCTTCATGAGCGCGTCGGCGCTGTCGGCCTTGGCCGCGATGATGTCGTCCTGCATGAACAGCGGGGTGATGATGCCGCCGGGGTGGATGGAGTTGACGCGGATCCCGTCCTTGCCGAGTTCGCGGGCGGCGGACTTGGTGAGGCCGCGGACGCCGAACTTGCTGGCGCTGTAGGCGGCGAGGCCGTCCGCGCCGACGAAGCCCTCGGTCGAGGAGACGTTGACGATCGAGCCGCCGCCGGCCGCGCGCATCGCGGGCGTCACCGACTTGATGCCGAGCCACTGGCCCATCAGGTTGACCTCGATGATCAGCCGGAACTCCTCCAGCGCCATGTCCTCGATGGTCTTGTGACGGAGGATGCCGGCGTTGTTCACCAGGATGTTCAGCGCCCCGAAGGTGGACGTAGCAGTGCCGATGGCGTTCTGCCAGTCGTCCGGCGATGTCACGTCCATCCGGACGAACCGGACGTCGTCCCCCAGTTCGGCGGCGAGCTTCGCGCCTTCCTCCTCCAGGACGTCGCCGAACACCACCTTCGCCCCTTCGGCGACGAAGCGCTTCACGTGGGCCTTGCCCATGCCCCGCGCACCACCGGTGATCAGCGCCACCTTGCCGTCAAGCTGCCCCATCAACGCTCCTCGTTCCCAGCGGGCACCGCGACCGCGGCGTCCCACCAAACTAGCGAACGCTTGGTTTCGTCAACAAGGGGGCCCGGCCCGGTGCCGGACGCCCGGTCACCGCGTGCGCAGCCCGTCGAACAGCAGGGCCAGCATCCGGTCGGCGTAGGCCGCGGGATCCGGTGCGCGCTCGGCCGCGACGCCGATCGCGTTGGTCAGCCGCAGCAGGTCGGCGGCGTCGGCGTCCGTCCGGATCGCGCCCGCCCGCTGCGCCCGCTCCAGCAGCCCGCCGACCGCGTCGCGGATCGCCCCGGCGGCCGCGCCGAGCCGCGTCGCCGCCCACCGCGCCGACATCGCCTCGATGATCACGGTCGAGGTGCCGCGCGGGCTCATGGCGCCGTCGAGGTAGCCGCGCAGCCAGCCGGCCAGCGCCGCCTCCGGGTCCGGCTCGCCCATCAGCCCGGCGGCGTGCGCGAGCAGCCCGTCGATCCGCTCGCTCAGCACCGCGTGCAGCAGGTCGTCGCGGGTGGGGAAGTGCCGGTACAGCGTCCCGGACCCGACGCCCGCGCGCCGGGCGATGTCGTCCAGGGACGCGCTCGTGCCGTGTTCCATGAAGGCCGCGCGGGCCGTGCTGATCAGTCGCTCGTAGTTGCGGCGGGCGTCGGCCCGCATCGGGCGCGGTTGCATGGGCACCGTCCAGCGGTGGCGCGGACGGCCGGGACCGGCCGCCGCCTGTTACCCGAAAAGCCTGCCATCTCGCCGGACGTACGTCGAGGAGGACGGCGTTCTCTGCCGTCAGGTTCCGAGCGCGTCGCGCGACAGCCGATCCGACCTGCGGGTCGTCTCCGGAAGGCGGTACTCGGGCGCGAGCGCGAGGACGGTGCGGCACGCCGAGTCGAGGTCGGCGCGGTGCCCGACGGACACGAACACCGGCTTGACGCCCTCGCGGGTCCGCAGCACCCGCCCGACCTCCTCGCCGCCGTCCAGCAGCGGGCTCGCGTCGCCGCGCCGCCCGCCCGGCGGGTCGTAGGTCCCGACGAACGCGGTCTTCCCGACGCCGATCGCCGGCAGGCCGGTGAGCACCCCGAGATGGCAGGCGAGGCCGAACCGGCGGGGATGCGCGACCCCGAACCCGTCGCAGACGAGCAGGTCGGGCGTGGTCCTGAGCGTCCGGAGCGCGTCCAGCAGCGTGGGCAGCTCGCGGAAGGCGAACAGGCCGGGGACGTAGGGGAAGGCGGCCGTCCCGACGGCGACCGACTCCTCCACGACGCCGAGGGTCGCCGCGTCCAGCACCACCACGGCGGCGGCCAGCCGCGTCCCGGTCCCGCCGCCGTCGCCCGCGTACGAGACGTCCAGCCCCGCGACCGTGCGCGGGCTCGCCGGCCCGGCGACGTCGAGCTCCAGCAGCGGGCGCAGCCGGTCCTGGATCGCCTCCGCCTCCGCCGGCGTGGACGGCCACGGGTGCAGGTCGCGTACCTCCATGAACCGGCACGCTACCGCCCGTACCGCGCCCATCGCCCGGGCGGCCTGCGGGCTACCGTGACGGAGGTCGGCGCGAGCGGCGGAACGGAGGCCCGATGGACGGCATGGCACTCGGCGGGCGCACCGCCGTCGTCACCGGAGGCGCCGGCGGCATCGGCCGGGCGATCTGCGCCGACCTCGCCGCGCTCGGCGCCCGCGTCGTCGTCGCCGACCTCGACCTGCCCGCCGCCGAGGACGTCGCGGGCGAGATCGGCGGCACCGCCGCGCACGTCGATCTCGCCGACCCCGCGTCCATCGACGCGTTCGCCGCCGGGGCCGGGCCCGTGGACGTGCTCGTCCACAACGCGGGCGTCAGCATCGTCGAGCCGTTCGCCGCCAGCGACCCCGCCCACTGGGACCTGATGTGGCGGGTCAACCTGCGCGCCCCGATGCAGCTGACCCGCGCCCTGCTGCCCGGGATGACCGGGCGCGGCTGGGGGCGGCTCGTCTTCGTCTCCTCCGACGGCGCCCGCGCCGGATCCGGCGGCGAGGGCGCCTACGCGGCCACCAAGTCGGGCCTGTTCGGGCTGGCCAAGACCCTCGCCCGCGAGGCGGCGGCAGGCGGCGTCACCTCCAACGTCGTCTGCCCCGGCCCCACGGACACGCCGATGGTCCGGGCGGTGTCCGACCGGCACCCGGACCTGCTCGGCAAGCTCGCCAAGCAGATCCCGCTGCGCCGCATCGGCCGCCCGGACGACGTCGCCGGCATCATCGCGTTCCTGTGCACCGACCGCGCCGGGTACATCACCGGCCAGACCATCTCGGTCAGCGGCGGCATCACCATGCAGTGACCCGGCCCACCCCAGCGACCCGGCTCAGCCCAGCGACGCGGCTCAGCCCAGCGACGCGTACGCGGCCTCCGTCAACCGGAAGGCGCGCAGGTCGCCGGACAACTGCTCGCCCATCCTGTTCGGCAGGTACGCCAGCGCCAGCCCGGCGTCGCGGTCGCCGAGCCCGATCGAGCCGCCGGCGCCGGTGTGCCCGAACGCCGTCTCCCGGGCCGCCTTCGGGACGAAGAACGTCTGCGACGGCCGCATGAAGCCGAGCCCGAACGAGCTGTCCACGATCAGCGTCCGGTCCGGCCCGGACACCCGGCGGCGCATGGCCTCGCTCAACGTCTCCGGGCGCAGGATGCGGCCCGCCACCAGGTCACGGTAGAACCCCGCGAACGCCGGCGCGGTCGCGAGCATCCCGGCGGACGGCCAGCCAGCCCGCAGCACCACCGGGTTGTTGTACCCGCCCTTGCCCGGGTGCGGGTTGTTCAGCGCCCGGTTGGTCGCGCTTCCCGGATCGGTGTACGCCGCGGCGAGCCGCTCCAGGACGTCGCCGGCCGCGGCCTTCGGGGCGTCGGCGCCGCCGGAGACCCGGCCCCGGGCGGTCATCTTCGCGGCCCGCTCGATCACCGCGTCCGGCGCCCCGATCCACAGGTCCCGGTCACCCGCGAACTCCTGCTTCACGAACTCGCCGACCGTCCGCCCCGACAGCCGCCGGACGATCTCGCCGGCCAGCCAGCCGTACGTCAGCGCGTGGTATCCGTGCGCCTCGCCCGGCGCCCACTCGGGCTCCTGCCCGGCCAGCAGGTCGGCGAGCGCCTTGGCGTCCGCCGCGTCCTCCGCCGACACGGTACGGCCGAACGCGGGCAGGCCGGCCTGGTGCGACAGCAGGTGCGCGGCGGTCGCGCCGCCCTTGCCGTGCTCGCCGAACTCCGGCCACCATGCGGTGACCGGGCCGTCCACCTCGTAGGCGCCGCGCTCGGCGAGCAGCAGCGCCGCCGCGGCCGTCACCGCCTTGGTGCAGGAGAAGCCGAAGCAGGGCGTGTCGGCGGCCCATGCGCGTCCCGTCCGGTGGTCGGCGACGCCGCCCCACAGGTCGACGACCTTGCGGTCGCCCGCGTACACGGCGACGGCGGCGCCCAGTTCCCTCCCGTCGGCGAAGTTCTGCTCGAACACCTCGCGGACGGCGGCGAACGCCGGATCGCAGTGGCCCTGCACAGTGCTGCTCATGCCCGGTCCTCTCAAGGGGGGTTTCTAGAATCATGCTCGAAGATTCCAGTGGACCGGGCAGCGGCCCCCGCCTCGGCGCGTTACCAGTGGTCGCGGTGCACGACGTCCTCGAACTCCCGCCGGGCCGGGTTCCGCACGGGCTTCAGCGGACGGCCCGCCGGATACCCGAGCGCGACCAGGTAGGCGCAGAACCGGTCGTCCGGCAGCCCGAGGACCCGGCGCGCCACCCCCTGGTCCATCACCGTCGCGTGCCCGCTGCCGATCCCGAGGTCGACCGCCGCGAGCATGATGCTCAGCATCGCCTGCCCCAGGTCGAACCGCGCGGTCTCGCGCTCGCCGGGGTCGTCGTAGTCCCGCATGACCAGCGCGATGGTCGCCGCCGAACCGGGAACGTGCGCCGCGTACTCTCCCGCGGCAGCCAGCTCCTCCAACTGCTCGCGCCGGGTCACCACGACGAAGTCCCACGGCTGCCAGTTCTTGGACGACGGCGCCCGCCGCGCCGCCTCGAGGATGCGGTCGAGGTCGTCCGGCGGGATCGGCCGGTCGCTGTACTCCCGGACGTTGCGCCGGGACATGATGGCGTTCGAGGTCTCCACGCCGGTGCGCTACCCGCCCCCCACCCCGGGAAACGGCGAGGTCAGGGCCACCCCGCCCCGGGCACCTCGACGTCCGTGACCAGGACCCGGCCGCTTCCCGGCCGCACCGGCTCCGGCTCGGTCATGCCCTGCCATTCCGCCGCGGTGATGAACAGCGTCGTCCCGGCGGGCCCGCCCAGCACGCAGGCGAACGCGCCCCGGTCCAACTCCACCGTGTCCAGGACCTCGCCGCCCTCGGCGACGCGCGCGCACCTCTTGTGGGGAACGTCCGCGTACCAGACGGCCCCCGCCGCGTCGACGCAGATGCCGTCCGGTGTCCCGTCGCCCAGGTCGGCCCAGACCCGCCGGCCCGACAGCCCGCCGTCCGCGCCGATCTCGAAGGCCACCAGCTCGCCCCGATAGGAGTCGGCGACGACCAGCGTGGAGCCGTCCGGGGTCACGGCCATCCCGTTCGGGAACGCGATGTCGCCGGCCACCTCCCGCACCGTCCCGTCCGCCGCCGCCAGGAACACCGAACCCGGCCTGAACTCCTCCCCGGCCATCGGATTGAACCCGGGCCGGTTGACGTAGGCGTTGCCGCGGCCGTCCACCACGATGTCGTTCCACCCCGTCCGGCCGAGGTCGGCGTACACGGCCAGCGCCCCGTCGTCCTCCCGCCGCAGCAGCCGGCCGCCCGGCGAATCGACGATCGCCAGCCCGCCGTCCGGCAGCCACGCCGTGCAGAGCGGCAGCGACTCCACCCGCGCGACCACCTCGCTGCGCCCGTCCGGATCCGCGGCGACGACCTCACCGGCCGACCAGTCGGAGAAGTACACCCGCCCGTCATGCCACCGCGGCGACTCCACGAGCCCGCGCCCGCCGACCAGCGTCCGAACCTCCCGCACCTTCATCACCCGCACCTTCCGCCGAGAACGTCTCACCCCTACACGAACATCCGTGCCCAGGATCGACACCGGCGGCGAAATAAATCGTCGCGGGTTAGTAGCGGCTGTAGTGGTGGGCGGGTTCGGGGACGGGCTTCTCCGCGGCGGGTGCCGGCTTGGTGCGGCCGAACTCCAGGGTCAGCAGTGCCGCGGCCAGCCACACGATGTCGAACCATGAGCGGAAGACGATGCTGCGCGGCTTGTAGGCGGGGCGGAACTTCTTGTCGAACAGGTACAGCGACTCGACCGCGATCAGCGGGTCCAGCAGGTGCAGCGCCTGGTAGCCGGCCTTCTCCAGGGCGCCGCGCTCCTCGGCGTCCAGGAGTTCGCGGAAGGCCGCGAAGTTCAGCGAGACCAGCGCGTGGCCCTGCTCGCCGGCGTACTCGATCATCTCGGCGATCAGCCGCTCGTTGACGCCGTTCGGCCCGCCGGGGGCGCGCCGCATCGCGTCCAGGCTGATGCCCTCGCCGGCGGTCACGTACCGCTGGAAGGCGATCGGCTTCTTGTCCTCGCCGTAGGCTATGGCGACGACCGCGCCCGGGTGGTAGCCGGTGAGCAGCTCGTCGAGGTTCATCGAGAAGCCGCGCTCGGCCGCGCCGCCGAGCGAGCGCGACGCCACGTCCAGCAGCGCGGCCCGCAGGTCGGGGGAGAGATCGCGCTCGGGCACGATCTCGGTGGTGACGCCGGCGTTGACGGTCCGCTTGACGGCCTGCCGGACGTTGCGCATCTGCCGGCCCGACAGCGTGAACTCCGCCGGCCGGACGACGACCTCGTCGCCGAAGCCGAACGAGCGCAGCGGGCCCCATTCGGGCAGCAGGTCGGCGCTCGCGCCGAGCACCGCGGGACGCCAGCCGGTCGTCCGGCACAGCGTGAGGAACTCCTGGACCGCCGCGGCGTGCGACCTCGGGTCGCCGACGGGGTCGCCGCCCGCCACCGCGACGCCGAACAGCACCCGGTAGCCGATCGCGGCGCGCCCGTCCGGGCTGAAGACGTAGGACTTGTCGCGGCGCAGCGCGAACGGGGCCAGGGTGTCCGAGCCCGGGTGCGCGACCAGGCCGGCGACGCGGCGCCGCTCGTCCTCGTCGCCGGGCGGCGGCGCCGGGTCCGGCGCGAGCAGCGTCATCACGAGGGCGAGGAGGCCGACCGCGCCGGCCAGCCCGAGCACCCCGGGCAGCCAGGACGCGCCGTCGATGCGCGCGCCGGTGGCGCCGAGGCCGCTCGCCACGACCTGCACGGACCGGACGGACACGCCGCCCACCAGCAGGGACCCGGCCACCGCGGCGATGACCAGGATCGCGCCGGTCTTCACGGCGGTGCGGACGCGGTCGGGGTGCGGGCGGACCGGGAACCGGTCGCGCTCCAGCCAGAGCCCGACGAGGACGGCCGCGAGCAGCGGCACCCGCCACAGCGCGTCGTCGCCGGCCACGACGGCGAGCAGGCCGAGGACGACGAGCGCGACGAGGCCGTACCAGGCCGCGCGGCGGCGCAGCAGGACGCCGCGCGCCACCAGCAGCAGCACGAGTGCCAGCGACACCGCGTGGGCGGGGGCGAGGGGCGAGCCGGTCACCACCCGCGAGAGCCGGTCGAGCCAGTGCGGGGCCCACGCCATGGCGGGCACGGCGATCAGTACGGCGACGAACGCGGCGACGAGCGCCAGCGGCCAGACGGGGAGCGCCTGGCCGTCGGGCCGCTCGGCCGATTTCGCTGCATGCACGAGAAGGACACCTCCGCAGAGCTCCAACCAAGATCCTTTGGAACTCATTCCCCGGATCGGACGTTATCTTTGGCCGCTCATGGTCAGCGTCGTCCGGACACCTCCTTTGACGCCGCTTCCGGCGTTTCCGGCGGTCCCTCGCCCCAGGACGGCCGTACCCGGCCACCGGGAGGGAAACTGGCTAGTCTCGTGGGGATGAAGAGGCTCCTACTCGTTCACCACACGCCCTCGCCGTCCGTGCAGGCGATGTTCGAGGCGGTGCGCGCGGGGGCGTGCACGGACGAGGTCGAGGGCGTGGAGGTCGTGTCCCGTCCGGCGCTGACCGCCTCCGCCGTGGACGTCCTCGAGGCGGACGGCTACCTCCTCGGCTCCCCTGTGAACCTCGGCTACCTCTCCGGGGCGCTCAAGCACTTCTTCGATCAGATTTATTACCCGTGCTTGGAGGAGACAATCCGCCGTCCGTTCGGGGCCTTCCTCCACGGCAACAACGACGCGGCCGGGGCGCTGCGGGCGCTGGAGTCCATCACCACGGGGCTGAAGTGGAAGGCCGTCCAGCCGCCCGTGGTGGTGACGGGGGAGCCGGGCAAGCCCGACCTGGAGGCGTGCTGGGAGCTCGGCGCGGTCGTCGCGGCGGAGCTCGGCACCGTTTGAGTCCGCCGCTTCTCGGTAGCGTGCCCGCATGAGCGGTTTCCGTCACGTGGTGATGTTCAGGTGGGCCGAGGGCACGACGATCGGCCAGCAGGAGGAGGTCGCGGCGAAGCTGCGCGAGCTGACGGGGGTCATCCCGCAGATACGTGGGTACAGCGTCGGCCTGGACGCGGGCGTGAACCCGGGCGCCTACGAGTTCGTCGTGGTCGCGGACTTCGCGGGAAAGGACGACTACCTGGTGTACCGCGACCATCCGGCGCACCGCGCGGTGATCGACGAGTTCATCACGCCGATCGTCGCGGAACGGGCGGCCATCCAGTACGAGACCTGACGCGGGCGCGGCGGCCGGCGGGCGGGGCCGGGCGGTGTGCGCTGTCCCACACGATCCTTACCGAGCAAGCGCTTGTGTCTGAGCACTTTTCGGGTTAGTTTCACAAAACGCCCGCCGGGAACGGATCGCGCCCCGTTCCCGGCGGACGGCCTCACCCTCGGCGCGCCCGCCGCGCGGCGCCCCGGGCGGCGCCCTCGTGGGAACGGTCCGATTCCGTCCGCCGCCCGGATCGTCGTACGGTTGCGCCGTCGGATCCGGGCCGCCGCGGCCCGGCGGACCGGGGGAGCAGGCGTGATCACAGTGGTGCTGGCCGACGACCAGTCGCTGGTGCGGGCCGGGTTCCGGATGCTCCTGACCGGCGAGGACGGCATCGAGGTCGTGGGGGAGGCCGAGGACGGCGACGCCGCGGTGGAGCTGGCCCGCCGGCTGCGCCCCGACGTGGTCCTCATGGACCTGCGGATGCCAGGCACGGACGGGCTGGCCGCCACCCGCCGGATCGCCTCCGACCCCGCCCTCGACGCCGTGCGCGTGCTGGCCCTCACCACCTACACCGACGACGAGCACATCTACCTGGCGCTGCGCGCGGGCGCGGCCGGATTCCTGGTCAAGGACATGGAACCCGCCGAGCTGGTGAACGCCGTCCGGGTGGTCGCGGGCGGCGAGTCGCTGCTGGCCCCCGCCGTCACCCGCGCGGTCATCGAGGGGTTCGTCGGCGGACGCCCCGAACCCGCGCCCGCGGCCCTCGGCCGGCTCGCGGCGCTCACCGGGCGGGAGCGGGAGGTGGTGCGGCTGGTCGGGCGGGGGCTGTCCAACGCCGAGATCGCCGAGGAGCTCGCGGTCAGCCCGCTCACCGCCAAGACCCACGTCAGCCGGGCGATGAGCAAGCTCGGCGTGCGCGACCGGGCCCGGCTGGTGGTGCTCGCCTACGAGTCGGGGCTGGTCACCCCCGGGTCCGCGAATTCATGATCTCGTCGCGGAGCTGCTGGGGCGTGGGGGCCTCCAGCAGCCTCGGCCCGCCCCGCAGCGGGACCATGGCCCACCAGGAGCCGGTGGCCCGCCCGTACCAGACCCGTACCCCCGGAAACTGTTCCTGCAGGCCGCGCGCCGTGGCGGCGCGGATGGCCGCGGGCGTCGGCTCGTCCTGGCCGGCGCCCTGTGGAGCCGTCATGCCGCCCTCCCCCCAAAGATCTCCTTAGTAACAGCGTCCCCACGGGCCAATGCGACACCCCTACTCGGCAAATTGTGACTAAGCACACTATGAAGGTTCGGCGCGGTCGACGGTGGGATACCGCGCCGGATGTACTCCAGCGGAAGTAGCGGACGGCCGGGAAGCCGCCGCACGCCCGACGACCCGGGCGGGGTGCGGGAGCCACGATTCAGGGAACGACACGTTCTCTACCCGCGGGCTCCCGCGAAGGTGGTTCCCATGAAACTGGCCAGGCTCGCCCGGGTCTGCTACCGCGGGCGGCGGCTCGTCGTCGTCGCCTGGATCGTCGGCGCGCTCGCCGTCCTCGTCCTCGGCTACGGCTTCGCCGCGAAACCGCTCAACGACTTCACCGGCGGCGCCTCCCAGTCGGCGACCGCCAAGAAGCTGCTGGACGAGCACTTCCCGAAGCGCAGCGGTGACACGATCACGCTCGCCGTGCGGGCGGACGCCGGGGTGCAAGCACCGGACGTCAAGGCCCGCGTCACCGCGGCGATCGACCGGCTCGCCAGGACGCCGCACGTCGCCTCGGTGACCTCGCCCTACGAGGTCCCCGGGCAGATCTCCAAGGACGGCCGCACGGCGTTCGCCACCGCGAACCTCGACGTCCCCACCGACGACGTGCCGGCCTCGGACGTCACCAAGCTCATCAAGGACGTCCGCAGCGACTCCGGCCCCCTCCGGATCGAACTCGGCGGCGGGGCGATCGACAACGCCGAGACCTCGGGCGGCGGGTCGTCGGAGGGCATCGGCGTGCTCGCCGCCGTCGTCATCCTGCTCGTCGCGTTCGGCTCGGTGCTGGCGATGGGGCTGCCGATCGTCACCGCGCTGCTCGGCATCGGCTCCGGTCTCGGGCTCATCGCGCTGATCGCGCACCTGCTGCCCGCGCCGTCGTTCGGGCCGATCGTCGCCGCGCTCATCGGCATCGGCGTCGGCATCGACTACGCGCTGTTCATCGTCACCCGCTACCGGGAGGAACTGGCCGCCGGAAAGGAGCCGGAGGAAGCGACCGTCACCGCCATCACCACCGCCGGACGCGCCGTGCTGTTCGCCGGCAGCACCGTCGTGATCGCGCTCATGGGCCTGTTCGTGATGCAGCAGAAGCTGTTCAACGCCGTCGCCGTCGCCGCCGGCGTGGCGGTGCTCATGACGATGCTCGCCTCCGTCACGCTGCTGCCCGCGCTGCTCGGCTTCACCGGGCGCGCCATCGACCGGCTGCGCGTGCCGGGGCTCGGCCGGGCGCGCCGCCCGCTCGCCGAGCGGTGGGCGCGGGTCGTCCAGCGGCACCCCGTCGTCACCGGGCTGTGCGCCGCCGCGCTGCTGCTCGTGCTCGCGGTGCCGGCGCTGTCGATGCGGCTCAGCCTGCCCGACTCCAGCACCCAGCCGCACGACACCAGCGCCTACGCCGCGAACCAGATCATGGCCGAGGGCTTCGGCCCCGGCACCGCCGCACCGCTGGTCATCGTCACCCGGGGCGGCGACCCGGCGCCGGTCGCCGCGGCCGTCGGCGCCGCACCGGGCGTCGCGGCCGTCCAGCCGCCGCGCGGCAGCCCCGACGGCGCCGTCTCGCTGATCATGGCGTTCCCGAAGACCGGCGCGCAGGACGAGGCGACCCCGCAACTGGTGCACCGGCTCCGCGACGACGTGCTGCCCCGCGTCACCGATGGGAAGGGCGTGCGCGCCTACGTCGGCGGCCAGAACGCGGCGTCCATCGACTTCGCCGACGACGTCCAGACCCGGCTGCCGTGGCTCATCGCGGTCGTCGTCGGGCTGTCGCTGGTGCTGCTGGTCGCGCTCGTCCGCTCGCTGGCCGTGGCGCTGCAGGCCGCGCTGATGAACCTGCTGTCGATCGCCGCCGCCTACGGGGTGCTGACCGCCGTCGTGCAGTGGGGCTGGGCGGGGAAGATGCTCGGCTTCCCGACCTCGATGCCGGTCACCACCTGGGTGCCGCTGATGATGTTCCCGATCCTGTTCGGGCTGTCCATGGACTACGAGGTGTTCCTCGTGTCGCGGATCCGCGAGTCGCACGAGGCGGGCGTCCCGACCCGGGAGGCCGTCGCGCGCGGCCTCGCCGGCACCGCGCGCGTCATCACCGCGGCCGCCGCGATCATGGTGATGGTGTTCCTGTCGGTGCTGCTCGGCGCGAACATCGCGGTCAAGCAGATCGGCCTCGGCCTCGGCGTCGCCATCCTGATCGACGCGACGGTCGTGCGGATGGTGCTGGTCCCGGCGCTGATGGAGCTGTTCGGGGAGAAGAACTGGTGGCTGCCCGGGCCGATCGCCCGGCTGCTGCCGCGCCGCCGCCCCGAGGCGGCCGAGGCGCGCCCGGAGGTGCCGGTCCGGGGCTAGTGGGTGTTGATCCCGTCGAACATGACCTTGATGTAGTGCTCGCCGAGGCTCTGGGCGTCGAGCCGTCCGCCGGGCTTGAACCAGCGGACGGCCACCCAGATGGTGTCGCGGATCATCCGGTAGGTCAGCCGCGGGTCGAGGTCCTCGCGGAACAGGCCCTGCTCCTGGCCCGCCGCGATGGTCTCCACCCACATCTTCTCCACCTCGTCCTCGGACTTGGTGAGGTAGGCGAAGCGGTCCATGCCCTGGAGGTAGTTCCAGTCGTTCTGCATCACCGTGATCGCGGCACGGTGCGGCTCCAGGCAGTTGAACGCGACCCGGACGAGCCTCGCGATCGTCTCCCGCGGGTCGCGGCCCGCGTCGATCTCGGCCCGGTAGGCGGCCATGGTCTCGTCGAAGAAGCCGGTGAGGATCTCGTCCACGATCGACTCCTTGGAGTCGAAGTGGTGGTAGAGGCTGCCGGACAGGATGCCCGCCTCGTCGGCGATGTTGCGGACCGTGGTGGCCTGGAAGCCCTTCTCCGCGAACAGCTCCGCGGCCAGCCTGACCAGGTGCTCGCGGCGCTCCGACGCCAGGGCCGGCGAGCCCTTGCCGCGGCGGCGCGCGCCGCCCTCGGCACGGGCCCCGGCCCGCCCGGAATTCGCGCTCGTGGTCGTCACCCTCTCATTATGCCGTGCGCGCCCAACCGCTTGCTCAGTCCGCGCGTCAACGGCAGTTTACGGTGTGCACAAGCGCTTGTTCTAGATCCCGGCGCCGCCCGCACCCGGCCGTCCCCCATACCCTCGGACCATGCCCGATGTGATCGTCTTCGACCTGTTCGGCGTCATCGCCCGCACCCAGACCCCCGAGGCGGTGCGGGAGATCGAGGAGGTCGCCGGCGTCTCCGGCGCCTCCTTCTGGGACGCGTACTGGGCGCTGCGGCCCGGTTACGACGCCGGCCAGGACAGCACCGCGTACTGGGCGGACGTCGCCGCCGCCCTCGGCACCGGGTTCCCCGACGTGCCCGCGCTGATCGACGCCGACCTGCGCAGCTGGACGAACGTCGACGAGCGCATGGTCGCCCTCGTGCACGAACTGGCCGACGGCGGCCGCACCCTCGGACTGCTCTCCAACATCATCGCCGACCTGGTGCCCCGCTTCGAGGCGCGGCACCGCGAGTGGCTGTCCCGGTTCGACGCGCTCACCTACTCGTGCGCCATCGGCGTCGCCAAGCCCGACCCGCGCGCCTACCGCATCTGCGCCGAACGCCTCGGCGTGAAGCCCGCCGACGTGCTGTTCATCGACGACACCGAGCGCAACGTGCTCGCCGCCCGCGAGACCGGAATGGCCGCCGAGGTCTTCACCGGCCCCGACCAGATCCGCGCCCTGCTCGGCTAGAGCCCGGCTACAGGCGCACGACGAGCTTGCCGGTCGCCTTGTCGGCCTCCATAAAGCGGTGCGCGTCCGCGATCTCGTCGAGCGCGAAGACGCGGTCGATGTTGGGCCGGAACGTCCCGTCGGCCACCCCGTCCACGAGGCGCTGCAGGGCGGCGGCACCCGCCGCCCCCTGCACGTCGTCGCTGTGGAACACGGTGAGCCGCGTCCCGCTCGCCATCGCCTGCATGGGCTCGAACTCCTTGAGCGCCCATTCGCCGCTCAGGATGCCGGTCATGCACACCGTCCCGCCCTTGCGGACGAGCCCGAGCGAGTCGACGAGCGTCGCGGCGCCGACGAGTTCGAGCACGTGGTCGGGGCCGTCCGGGACGATGGCCCGCACACCGTCCGCGATACCGCCGTCGTCCACGACGACGTGGTCGGCGCCCGCCGCCATCAGCGCCTCGGCCTTCGCGGGGTTGCGCGTCGTCGCGATTGTCCGGAGGTCGAGCCCCCGGGCCAGCGACAGCGCCGCCATCCCGACCGACGACGTCCCGCCCCGCACCAGCAGCGTCCCGCCGCCGTCCGGGCGCAGGGCCTCGAGCGAACCCTGCGCGGTCAGGTACGTCTCGGGCAGCGCCCCGAAGACCTCCCAGTCCAGCTCGGTCGCGACGGGGATGAGCAGGCCGTCCGGGAGCAGCGCGTACTCGGCGTAGCCGCCGTCGAACGCCCGCCCCATCTCGCCCATGACCGCGGCGACCCGCGTCCCCGGCGCCAGCACGCCGCCGGCGGCGACCTCCCCGACGCACTCGATCCCCAGGATGCGCGGGAACCGCACGCCGGGGGAGTGCCCCTGCCGGGTGAACATCTCCGACCGGTTCAGCCCGAACGCCCGGACCCTGACCAGTGTCCACCCGGGCCGCGGCTCGGGCACCGGCACCTCGCGCACCCGCAGCACGTCCGGCGGCCCCGGCCGCTCCGCGACCGCCGCCCGCATCATCGTCGATTCCACGAAAGGGAGAACTACCCGCCCCACCGAGATCATCCCGGTGGCCGCGCATGGACCGGGCCGTCCCGGGAACTAGCCACCGCACATCAAATGGACGTAGTGTCCAATAGAGGTGGGCGCGCGTCGAGGGACCCTTGGGGGTGACGGCATGCGCGCTTCTCAGCGGCATCGGGTTCCGGTGCGGGCGGCCGTGCGGCGGTCGCGGGTGCTGGTCGATCTGTGGCTCATCGCGCGGCCGGCGATCTGGCTGGTCTCGCTGGTGCCGTTCTATGTCGGGCACCTGCTCGCGACGCGGTGGCTGATCGCCGGCCAGGACGCGTGCGTGCCGGTCGGCGGCGGGTGCCTGGAGGCCGTCACGCCCGTGCTGACCGGGCTCGTCGTGTGGGGGCCGCTGGTGTGGCTGGCGGTCCTCGCCATCAACGACGCCTTCGACCTGGACGGCGACCTGAAGAACCCGCGCAAGGACGACGCGCCGCTGGTGGAGGGACGGCTGAGCGTGCGCGGGGCGCTGGTCGCCGCGCACGTCACCGCGGCCGCCGCGCTGCTCGTCGCGCTGACGGTCCGTCCGGCGTTCGCGCTGGTCACGCTCGGGTTCCTGGTGCTCGGATGGCTCTACAGCGTGCCGCCGGCCCGGCTGAAGGACA
The DNA here is from genome assembly GCF_041951385.1 of Actinomadura sp. NTSP31. NCBI lineage: Bacteria > Bacillati > Actinomycetota > Actinomycetes > Streptosporangiales > Thermomonosporaceae > Actinomadura > Actinomadura sp. NTSP31. Next base: position 158,843 of record NZ_JBGNUT010000015.1, read on the forward strand.
GGCCCGGGTTCGATGTGGCGACCAACGCGGTCGGCGTCGGCGGGTTCGCGCTGCTGGCCGGATGGACGGTCGTGCGCCCCATCGGAGGCTTCCCGTGGGTGATGGCCGCCGAGGGCGTCCTGGTGGCGACCGCGCTGTACATCCCGACGACCGTCACCGACTACAAGGCCGACCTCGCCAGCGGGTACCGGACCATCGCCGTACGGCTCGGCCCGCGCGGCGCCTACCGGATCGGGCTCGCGGCGTGGACGCTGTCCTGCGCGCTCGCGGTGATGCTGGCCGCGACCGGCCACGTGTTCCCGCACCGGACGCTGTGGACGCAGGCCACGTTCGCGCCGCTGCTGGTCTGGGTGTACCACCGCTTCCTCGGACGGGCACGCGAACCGGGCGAGGTCCTGCACGGCATCATCGTCGCGAGCTGGACGTTCCTCGTCCCGTACCTGGTGTTCGCGCTGATGTACGCGCGGGTGCTCTGACCGGTCAGCCGGACGGGGGCGGCGGGAGTTCTCCGCCGGCCTCGGCGGCCCTGGCGAGACGTTCCCGCAGCGTGCGGACGAGCGCGTCGCCCTGCTCGGTGAGCCGCTCGATCGCGGGCAGCGCCAGGTCGTCGCGGACGGTGTCGGCGAGCAGCTCGTCGTACTCGTGCGCCCGGGCCGCGATGGACTCCAGGTGGCGGTGTGCGGCCAGCGCCTCGTCGGCCGCGCGGGCGCGCTCGGCGTAGCGTTCGAGCGCCTCGATCCGGCGCGTCACCGCGGCCACCGAGATGTCGAGCTTCTCGCGCAGCGGGCGCAGCGCCGCCTCCACCTCCGGCAGCGGCGAGCTCTCGGTCATCTCCTCTTGCTCGCGCCGCAGCTTCGACTGCCGCGCCAGCACCTGCGCGATCTCCCACTCCTGCCGGGGCAGGGTGACGGCGTTGTCGACCGCGTCGAGCAGCCCCTCGCGGTTCACCTGCGAGTCGCGGACGGCGTCGACGGCCGTCTGCACCCGGGTGAGCATCAGGCGGCCCTGGTCGTCGAAGTCCTCGGGGGTGAGGTAGCGGTGCCGGCGCCGCTCCAGCTCCCGGGCGCGGCGCAGGTCGAGCGAGACCGACGGGGTGCCGAGCGCGACCAGGACCGCGAGCATGCCGAGGCCGATCAGCCACAGCGAGCCGAGCAGCGGCGACCCCAGCAGCCCGAGACCGAGGACGGTCAGCGGGGCCAGCCACAGCAGCGGGCGGCGGCGCGCCACGAGCGTGTCGAGTTCGGCGCGCAGCGCGGGATCCGCGACCGGACGGGGCTCGGCCGCCGGCGCGTCCCCGGCGCGGCGGGGCGGGGCGATCCGCCGCCAGTACGTGCCGACATGGGTCTCGAACGCGAAGTCGGCGGACTCGATCTCGACCTCGACGGCACCGGCCGGCAGCGGCCACATGCCGACCGGGTCGCCGCCGCCGGGGCCCGTGAAACGGACCCACCAGCCGCCTCCCGCGTCGTCGCACCGGTACCGTCCCGGGGCCACGTCGATACCGACGAAGTACGTACCGATTCCGGGGATGGACTCGTTCCACGCGCCACTGGTCACCGGCGACCTCCGACCCGACCTCTCGCCGTGCCCCTCGCCCCCCTCCGGCGAGGGCCGTCCCACCGTGCTGCGCCCGCGACAGGACCGACGCCCGGGAGACGACAACAGTTGCATTACCCACATCGTCCACGGGAAAGCCGCGTCGTGGACATCGGAACCGGTTTGGAATACTCCATGGGTGCGACCCGACTACGACCCTCTTGACGACCCGCCGTGGGCGATGCAGCTGGTGGTACGCGCGGAGAAGGCCGATCCGCCCGGTCACGGCGCCGTCTGCGAGGCCGCGGCGACCGCCGTCGTCCGGCTGCTCACCGACCCGCGCGCCGCCGAGCCCGACGGCGAGTGGCGGCAGGCCGTCCACGAGTGGGAGTCGCGGCGGATCCGGAAGGTGATGCGGCGGGCGCGCGGCGTCCGCTGGCCGGAGGCGCAGGCGCTGCCGGGCGTCACGGTCGAGCACGCCGGCGCGCAGGTGCGCGCGTTCCCGCCCGGCCCCGTCGCGGACGTCCCGCCGCAGCTGGCGAGACTCCAGGTCGCCGGGCTCGACCTGGCGGACGCCGAGGAGCCGGCGCCGCCGCCCGGGCCGCCCTACGCGGCGCTCGCCCTGAACCCCGGCGTGACGATGACGACCGGCAAGGCCGCGGCGCAGAGCGGGCACGCGGCCCAGATGCTGCTGCGCCAGGGCCGCCGCAAGGACGTCGCGGCGTGGCTCGAAGGCGGCGTGCGCGTCCACCTGACCAGGGACGTCCCGTGGGCGCGCTGCGTCAAGGAGGCGACCGTCGCGGTCCGCGACGGCGGGTTCACCGAGGTGCCGCCGGGGACGATGACCGCCGTCGCGTGGATCGTTCGCTGACGTCCGGAACCGCCGGGACGCGCCGGACCGGCGGCCGTCCCAGCGGTGGCGTCAGGACCGCGGCAGCCGGTTGAGCGCCGCGAGCGCGAACTCCTGCGTCCGGGTGAGCCGCCGCGGCCCGCCGTCCGGGCCCGCCTCGCCGCCCTCGCCGGGCCCGGACCCGGTGCTGGCGCGGACCGCCGCACCGCTGCCGACCTGTGCCTTCGCGCTCAGCCCGTACGAGACGAACAGCAGCACCACGAAGCCCGCCAGGTAGAGCAGGTGCTCCAGGAGCCCGCCCCACCGGCCGTCGAACACGTCGAGGACGGCGAACACCGCGAAGCCCGCCATCCAGCCGGCCAGCGCCGGGACGAACCACACGTCGCGGCGCCGGACCATCCCCAGCGCGGCGGCCGCGACGAGCAGCGCCTCGACCGCCTTGGCCAGGACCAGCAGCGTCCCGGCGTTCCCCGAGCCGAAGTAGTCGCCCAGCTCGTCGCGCCGGTCGCTCCAGAGCAGCGCCGCGCCGGCCAGGCCCGTGAGGCCGTACGCGACGAGGAACACGCCGACCGCGTAATGCATCCGGTGCCAGGTGCCGTGCACGGCGGGAGGCCCGGTCGCGCCGTCCGCCGGGCGCTCGGGCAGCCGCTGGTCGGGCCGGGTCCACTCCGGGTTCGCGCTCGCCATCGCCATCGCCATACGCCCCAACTTCCCCCTTCAGGTCCTCTGCGCAAGATATCCCGGATGCCGTTCCCGGCCGCCCGGACACCGCGCCCTTTGCGACGCTCGCCGCGGCGGCGGAGTTCGCGGCGCATCGCGCCGACCGGCCCGAAGTGCTTGCACCCGGGCCGGTGAAGGTGGAGGGTGAGACCTCGTCGGGCCGCGCGGAATCCATGGGGAAGACGAGGATGACGCCTGACGATACGGGAACCGCCGCGCCCGCTCGGACGCGGATCGAATATCTGGAAGAGCTCGGCGACGAGCTGGTCAAGCGAGGCCTGCGGGTGCGTCTCACCCTGCCCCGCGGCCAGTCGCCCAGCCTGCACGTGATGAATCCGGACGCCTCCGCCCTGACGGAGAACATCCTCGCGGAGCGGGGCGCCGACGGATGGTGGTACTGGTGGTCGTGGGCGGAGCGCATCGCGCCCGCCGACGACGTCGCCGTCGCGGCCGACCGGGTCGCGCTGGTCCTCGCGGTTCTGTAGCGATCCGGGTCAACGCGCTCGCGCGACGGTCGAGGCACTGAGGCACCTGGTCATGCGGCACCGTCCCGGCGCACTCCGGGACGCGGCCGCATGACCACGGCGTCCGCCGTGCCCACCGTCCCCGTCGCACCGTGCCCGCGACCGTGACCGCGCCTTTCCTACGTCCCGCTGCCGCCGTGCCCGCGCCGGGCGGAGTGTTCCGCTCGGCGGTTGACCACTGGTCGGGGTGAATGTTGAGCCGCCGAACATATGCCCGGTGCGCGCCCCGCCGCGGCGCCGTGCCAGGTCACCGGCGCCGACCGGCGCGGCACACTGTTTCCCCCGTGTTGATCTCGCGTTACGGGATTGTTACTGGCCACAACAAATTAGCCGGGCCGCAGGACTGGCGTACCGGACGAGGCGGACATAAGTTGCGGGACACAACATTCACGCCGGTGGATGTGCGATCTCGCTCACCGGCGCTGCGAACCCCCGGCCGCGCCATGCGGCCACCCCCAAGAAAGGACCCGGGCAATGCGCAAGGGGATCCTCAGCTTCATGGCCCTCTCGGCGGCCGCGGCGCTCACCCTGTCCGCGTGCGGGGACGACAACGGCGGCGACAAGGGCTCCGGCTCCGGTTCCGGCGCGGTGAAGGGCAAGGTCGGCGTGATCTTGCCCGACACCACCTCGTCCGTGCGCTACGAGAGCTTCGACCGGCCCTACCTCGAGCAGGCCTTCAAGGCCGCCGGCGTCCAGTACGACATCCAGAACGCCGAAGGCTCGACCCAGCGGTTCCAGACGATCGCCGACCAGATGATCACCAGCGGCGTGACCGTGCTGCTCGTGGACGGCATCGACTCCAACTCCGCCGGCGCCGTCCAGCGCAAGGCGCAGTCCCAGGGCGTCAAGACGATCGACTACGACCGGCTCACCCTCGGCGGCGTCTCCGACTACTACGTCTCCTTCGACAACGTGAAGGTCGGCGAAGAGCTCGGCAAGGGCCTGCAGAAGTGTCTCGGCGACAAGAAGGCGAACATCGCCTACCTGAACGGCTCGCCGACCGACAACAACGCCACGCTGTTCGCCAAGGGCGCGCACAACATCCTCGACGCGGCGACGAACTACAAGAAGGTCGCCGAGCAGGCCGTCCCGGACTGGAAGGAGGACAAGGCCGCGACGATCTTCGAGCAGATGTACACCGAGCAGCACGGCAAGATCGACGGTGTCCTCGCCGCCAACGACGGCATCGGCAACGCCGCGATCTCCATCCTGAAGAAGAACCAGCAGGCCGGCAAGGTCGCCGTCACCGGTCAGGACGCCACCCTCCAGGGGCTGCAGAACATCCTGGACGGCACCCAGTGCATGACCGTGTACAAGCCGGTCAAGCAGGAGGCCGACGCCGCCGCTGGTCTCGCCGTGTCCATCATCAAGGGCCAGAAGGGCCAGACCAACGGCACCACGAACGACCCGCAGGGCAAGCGCGACGTCCCCTCGGTGCTGCTGAACCCGATCGGGGTCTTCAAGGACAACGTCAAGCAGGTCACCGACGACCAGTTCGTCAAGGCCGCCGACCTGTGCAAGGGCGCGTACGCGGCCAAGTGCAAGACCGCCGGCATCCAGTGACCTCTCACTGACCCTCGTGGCGGGCCCCATCCGCTGAGGACGTCCCGGGAGCCCGGAACCCCGGGACGTCCGGGGGCCCGCCACGGGCCCACGCCAGACCTGGAAGGAATCACGTGGCAGAAAACGGAGACCCCGTCCTCCGCCTGACCGGGCTCAACAAGAGCTTCGGCGCCGTCCATGTGCTGCACGACGTGGACTTCACCGTGCGGCTGGGGGAGGTCATGGCCCTCGTCGGCGACAACGGCGCGGGCAAGTCGACCCTCATCAAGTGCATCGCCGGCATCTACCCGACCGACTCGGGGACGATCGAGTTCGACGGCAGGCAGGTCACCGTCGACGGGCCCAAGGCCGCGGCCGACCTCGGCATCGAGGTCGTCTACCAGGACCTCGCGCTCGCCGACAACCTCGACATCGTGCAGAACATGTTCCTCGGCCGCGAGCGCCGCAAGGGCATCGTGCTCGACGAGGCGTCCATGGAGGAGGCGGCCCGGCAGACCCTCGCCCGGCTGTCGGTCCGCACCGTCAAGTCGGTGCGCCAGCAGGTCGCGAGCCTGTCCGGCGGGCAGCGGCAGACCGTCGCGATCGCCAAGGCCGCGCTCTGGGAGTCCAAGGTCGTCATCCTGGACGAGCCGACCGCCGCGCTCGGCGTCGCGCAGACCCGGCAGGTCCTCGACCTCGTCCGGCGGCTCGCCGACACCGGGCACGCCGTCGTGCTCATCTCGCACAACATGAACGACGTGTTCGAGGTGGCCGACCGCATCACCGCGCTCTACCTCGGCCGGGTCGCCGCGGACGTGGCCCGCTCCGAGGTCACCCACGGCCAGGTCGTGGAACTCATCACCGCCGGCCGCTCCGGTGATCTCGGCCTCGCGCCGCAGACCGCCGCCGAGAGCATCTGAAAGGGGGACCGAGGTGTCCACCGAACTCCCCGGAGGCAAGGAGACCGCCGTGAAGCTGGCGGACTCGGACTTCGCCGCCGACAGCCGCGAGCACGACGTGCGCTCGGCGCTGCTGGACTACTGGGGCCGCATCCGGGCCGGCGAGCTGGGCGCGCTGCCCGCGATCCTCGGCCTCGCCGCGCTGATCGTGCTGTTCACGGCGCTGCGGCCCGACACGTTCCTCAGCAACGGCAACATCGCGAACCTGTGCACCCAGGCGCTGCCGATCGTGATCCTCGCGATGGGCCTGGTCTTCGTGCTGCTGCTCGGCGAGATCGACCTCTCCGCCGGCGTGGCGAGCGGCGTCTGCGCCGCGGTGATGGCCAAGCTGATCGTCGACAGCGGCCAGCCCTGGTACGTCGCGGTGATCTCCGCGCTCGCGGTCGGCGTCGTCATCGGCACGGCGATCGGCTGGCTGGTCGCGGCCGTGCGCATCCCGTCGTTCGTGGTGTCCCTGGCGTTCTTCCTCGGCATCCAGGGCATCACGCTGTGGCTGATCGGCGACGGCGGCACGGTGCCGGTCCGCGACGACTTCATCGTGGCGCTGGCCAACAAGAACATGCCGATCTGGCTCGGCTGGACGCTCGCCGCGGTCTGCGCGGCCGGCTACGCCGCGACGCAGCTGCTGCGCTGGCGCCGCCAGCAGACCCGCAACCTGCACTCCCGGCCGGTCCAGCTCGTGATCGCGCAGTCGGTCGTGGTCGCGGCGGCGCTGCTGCTCGGCACCTACCTGCTCAGCCAGGACCGTGCCGCCAGCCCGCTGATCTTCCTCGGCGGCGTGCCGTGGGGCGTCCCGCTGGTCGGCGTGCTGCTCATCATCTGCACGTTCGTGCTGGCCCGCACCCCGTACGGTCGGCACATCTACGCGGTCGGCGGCAACTCCGAGGCGGCCCGCCGCGCGGGCATCAACGTCACCCGGATCCGGATCTCGGTGTTCATGATCGGTTCCGGCTTCGCGGCGGTCAGCGGCATCGTCGCCGCCTCCCGGCTGAACTCGGTCACCCCCGACGCCGGCGGCGGCAACACCCTGCTGTACGCGGTCGGCGCCGCGGTCATCGGCGGGACGAGCCTGTTCGGCGGGCGCGGCAAGGCCCGCGACGCGGTCCTCGGCGGCCTGGTCATCGCCCTCATCGAGAACGGCCTCGGCCTGCTCGGCACCAAGGCGTACCTGAGCTTCCTGATCACCGGCGTGGTCCTGCTCTTCGCCGCGAGCATCGACGCGCTGGCCCGGCGCCGGCGCAGCAACACCGGCCGGTGACCCCGTGCCGGCCGAGCCGCTGAAGGCCGGGACCCCGTGAACGGCCGGGACGCCCGGGAGCCGATGGCACGCGCCACCGGCTCCCGGGCCCTGCCGTACGGTCCCGCCCGGCCCCCGGGCCCCGCGGAGCCCCGTCTCGACGGCGCCGCACGCGTTTCCCGGGCCGCCGACGCTGCTGATACGCTCACGGCCCACGACCGATCGGCGCGCGGCGACGCGGCACGGTGGGAGCCCCTCGGCATGGCAGTGACGCCCGTTCTCGATCTGCGCGGCATCGACAAGAGCTTCGGCTCCGTCAAGGTCTTGCAGGACATCGCGTTCTCGGCGTACCCCGGCGAGGTCACCGCGCTCGTCGGCGACAACGGCGCCGGCAAGACGACGCTGGTCAAGTGCATCGGCGGCATCCACCCGCCGGACGCGGGGGAGTACCGCTTCGAGGGCCGCCCGGTGCGGCTCGGCAGCCCGCGCGACGCCGCCGCCCTCGGCATCGAGGTCGTCCACCAGGACCTCGCGCTCTGCGAGAACCTCGACATCGTCCAGAACCTGTTCCTCGGCCGGGAGCGCCGCCGCGGCATCGCGCTGGACGAGCCCGCGATGGAGGAGCTGGCCCGCACCACCCTGTCCGGCCTGTCCGTGCGCACCATGGGCTCGGTGCGGCAGAAGATCTCCACGCTGTCGGGCGGGCAGCGGCAGACCGTCGCGATCGCCCGCGCCGTGCTGTGGGACAGCAAGCTCGTCGTGCTGGACGAGCCCGCCGCCGCGCTCGGCGTCGCGCAGACCCAGCAGGTGTTGGAGATCGTCCGGCGGCTCGCCGACAAGGGCCTGGCCGTCGTGCTGATCTCGCACAACATGAACGACGTGTTCGCGGTCTCCGACCGGATCGCCGCGCTGTACCTCGGCCGGATGGTCGCGCAGGTCCGCACCGCCGACGTGACCCACCGGCAGGTCGTCGAGCTGATCACCTCCGGCGTCAGCGGCGACCTGGGGCTGCGGCGATGATGAGGGCGGGCCCGTCACAGGAGGACATCCGGCGCCACAACCTCGGCACCCTGCTGCGCTTCGTGCACCTGCGCGGCCCCGCGTCCCGCGCGACGCTCGCCGAGTCCCTCGGGCTGAACCGCAGCACCATCATGGCGCTGACCTCCGACCTCACCGCCGCCGGGCTCGTCCGCGAGGAGCTGCCGCGCGGACCCGGCCGGCGCGCCGGCCGGCCGTCGCTGGTGGTGCGGCCCGAGTCCACCCGGGTGTACGTGCTGGCGTTCGAGGTCGGCGTCGACCGGCTCGTCGTCGCCCGCGTCGGCCTCGGCGGCGTCATCCTGGACCGCCGCGAGGGCACCCGGGCCCGCGACTCCGACCCCGCCGACCTGCTGGGCATGCTCGTCGCGGGCGCCCGCTCGCTGGTGCGCAAGGCCGAGCGCGACGCCGTCTGCGTCGGCGCGGCCCTCGGCTTCCCCGGCACCGTCCGCCGCTCCGACGACACCATCATGTTCGGCCCGAACCTCGACGTCGGCGACCTGCGGCTCGGTGACGCGCTGTCGCGCCGGCTCGGTCTCGGCATCCCGGTGTCGGTGTGCAACGACGCCAACCTCGGCGCGCTCGCCGAGCACGAGCGCGGCGCCGGGGTGAACTGCGACAACCTCATCTACCTGCACGGCGACGTCGGCGTCGGCGGCGGCATCATCGCGCACGGCCGGCTGCTCGGCGGCGACGAGGGCTTCGGCGGCGAGATCGGCCACATGATCGTCAATCCGGGCGGCCGGCAGTGCGCGTGCGGCTCCAAGGGCTGCCTGGAGGCCGAGGTGGGGGAGCGGACGCTGCTCGCCCACGCGGGCCGCGAGGAGCCGGTGAACAAGGCGGGCCGCGACGCCGTCCGCGACGTCGTGGACGCCGCCGACCGCGGCGACATCGTCGCGCGCGAGGCGCTGCACCGCGTCGGCACGTGGCTCGGCCTCGGCGTCGCCAACCTCGTCAACGTGTTCAACCCCGGCCTGGTCATCTTCGGCGGGACGCTGCGCGACATCTACCTCGGCGCCGCCGCGCAGATCCGCAGCGTCCTCGCGACCGGCGCGCTGGACGCGCCGCGCGAGAAGGTCCGGCTCCGCACCGCCGCGCTCGGCGACGACACCACCCTCGTCGGCGCCGCCGAGTTCGCGTTCGCCGAGGTCCTGTCCGACCCCGTCCAGGTCCTCGCCCGCCTCCGGAGCGACGAGATCGCGTCCCCTTCGGCGTCAGGCCGCTAGAAGAGCGTCTCAACTCGCGGGTCAGGCGATGCGGCCGTAGGCACCTCTGTAGAAGAGGAGCGGGGCGCCGTCGTGGTGCTCGTCGAGGGCGTGGACGCGGGCGACGACGATGACGTGGTCGCCGGCGACGTGCTCCTGCTCGACGGAGCACTCGAGCCAGGCGAGGGCGCCGTCGATGAGCGGGGCGCCGTCCGGGGTGCCGGTCCACTCGATGCCGTCGAACTTGTCGCCGCCCTTGGCGGCCAGCCGCTCGCAGACCTCCAGCTGGTGGCCGCCGAGGATGTTGACACAGAGCCGGGCGGCGCCGCGCAGACCGGGCCAGGTGGTGCTGGTGTGGGCGACGCAGAAGCCCACGAGCGGCGGGTCCAGGGAGACGGAGGTGAAGGAGTTGGCGGCGAGGCCGGTGGGGCGTCCCGTGCCGGGGTCGACGGCCGTGATGGCGACCACGCCGGTCGCGAAGCGGCCCATCACCTGCCGGAACCGTGCGCCGTCGAGGTCGGTCGCCGGCACCGTGGCTCCGTGCGCCATGGACTCGGTCCCTTCTGTTGGGCCAGTGCTTGCTCGCAGGCCGGCCCGGGGGTGTGGTGGGGGGCCGGCCGTCATGACCACTAAAGCCCCCGCCCGCGGACGCTGATTCCCCGAGCGGACGATCTCCGCCGAAGGTCCCGGGCCGGCCTCGGGCGCACGACCGAGCCCCGGACCGTCCGGCGGCCCGGGGCTCCGCGGGGCTGGGAGCGCGGCTATGGGCGGCGCGCCTCGGCCGGGACGACCAGGGGCACCGCGCTGTACGGGCTGAGGGTCGCGGTGGAGGTCAGGCCGTCCACGACGAGCCGTCCCGCGCCCGCCAGCCGGGCCTTCGCCGGCGCGGGCAGCCGCGGCCCCTCGTGCAGGCCGAGCCAGGCGATCCACCCGGCGGCGACGACGGCCCAGTAGGAGACCAGCCGGTACAGGCCCACCGCCGCGGCGGCCGGGGACAGCGCCGCCCCGAACGCGACCAGCGAGGCGGCCATGCTGCCCTCCACCGCGCCGAGGCCGCCGGGCAGCAGCGGCAGCACGCTGCCCGCCGCCTGCGCGGCGAAGTAGGCGAGCGCGGCCGCGTGCGGGTCGACGTCGATGCCGACCGCGCGGGCCGAGGCCAGCAGCGCCAGGATGTCCAGCACCCAGTTCAGCGTGGCCAGCGTGATCAGCGCGGCCCAGTCGCGCCGGTTCGGGCGCAGCACGTCGCGGACGCCCGCGAGCCGCTCGGCGTACGGGCCGAGCCGCGGATGCGCCAGCGCGGCGCGGTACGCCCGGCGCGGCGGCGCCGCCAGCAGCGCGCGCGGGCGCGGCCACCGCAGCAGCGGCACGAGCAGCAGGAGCAGGACGGCCGGCACCGCGAGCGCGGTCAGCGCCGGGCCCCGCGCGTTCCGGTCGGCCAGCAGTGCCACCAGCCCGATCGCCGAGTACACGGTCGTGGTGATGACGCCGCCCGCCAGGATCACGGCCGTGGCGAGCTTCGCCGACGCCCCGCCGCGGCGGAACTGGCGGAAGGTGTAGACGACGCTCACGGCCGGTCCCGCCGGGAGCGTGGTGGACAGCGCGTTGCCCGCGTAGGTGATCGCGAACGCGCGCCGCAGCGGCATCCGCAGCCCGCCAATGCGCAGCAGCCGCCGCTGGAGCCGGGCGAACGCGGCCATGGAGCCCGCCACCGCGAGCACCACCATCGTCATCCAGCCGGGATCGGCGTGCCGGATCGATCCCCAGATCGCGCCGACGTCGGGAAGCGAGTCGCGGTAGAGCGGCAGCGCGGCGACCGCCACGAGCAGCACGGTCACCTGCACGAGCAGGCCCGCTCTGCGCCGCCACCAGGGCTGGGGCGCCGCCTCCGTCGCGGCGTGCGCACCGCCCTCTCCTGCGGGGAGGAGATGGTCGGCGGACGCCTCGTCCGGGATCGGCTCGTCTCGTCGTGGCCCGTCCGGGACCGGACGGGGTGGTGCGACGTCGGCCGGGGGATGTGCCGGTGCCGCGACTGTCTCCTGCATGTCCCGGTCACCTCGCAAGTTCGCCCGCCTTGCGCAACCTACGGCTCAGGTATGACATTCCCCGTAAGCAGGTAACGGAACCACAAAGTGATCTTTGCCACGGGAGCCCCGCAGGCCCCGTTCGGCGGGCTCGTCGGTCGGTCCAGGGGTGGGTCAGGGACGGCGCGTCGGGTTGACGGCGTCGGACTCGGCGGCGGTGTCGGGCCGCGGCCGCTCCTCGCCGTCGCCCCGGTCCGCCTCCGCCTCGTAGTCGGTGATGCTCACCCCGTCCGGACTCGGCTGCGGGTCCTCGATCCGCAGGTCGTCGGGCGGGTCGGTCACGTACTCCTCGGTCAGGCCGATCTGGATGTCCTGATCGTTGTCGCCCATGTCGTCGACGTCCTCGCGGAAGTCGCGCGTCTCACCGGGCTTGCGTGCCCTCATTGCTCCCCCCATCCGTGTCGGTTTGTCCGATCCGACCGGTATCCCCGCTACGGCCGCGCCTACTCACGGACCCGGCGGCGCTAACCGCGGTCGCGGACGGCCACGAGCCCGCCGACGACGCCGACATAGACCGTCCCGTTCGGGCCGACGGTGACCGGAGCCCAGTTGTTGTCGAACCACTTGCCCGTGCCCGTCAGCACCTTGTAGACGGTCTTGCCCGTGTGCGCGTCCACCGCCGTGAGGTACCAGGCGTCGATGAGGTCCTTGCGCGGCTCCTTCGTGTACAGGTAGAGCAGCCCGGCGGGGACGGACACCTTCGCGACCGTGGACGGCGACCGCTCCGGGCTCGTCCAGACCGTGCGGCAGCCCTTGCCGTCCGCGTTCACGTCCACCCGGCTCACCCCGCCCGTGGACGACCCGCCGGGCGGCAGCTCGAAGAAGTTGCGGTAGCCGTAGTTGTTCTCCACGAACAGGCTGCCGCCGTACCCGATCAGCGAGTTGTCGGTCGCGCTCGCGCCGCTGTTGAAGACGGGGACCTGGCAGACCAGCCCGCCGTCGTCGCGCCGCCGCACGATCACGTGCATCCGGTCGTCGGCGTTGTCGGTGATCGCCACGTACTTCTTGCCGAGGAACGTCGGGGTCGTCCCGGAACCCTGGTCGATCTGCCCCGGCTTGCGTCCGGTGCCCCGGTCATAGGTCCGGCGCCACAGCGTCCGCGGCGTGCCGTCCGGCCCCGCCTCCATCTGGTAGAGCGCGTGGTCCGACACGATCGACACGCCGTCCGCGGCGGCGGCGAACGAGTTCTGGATCTGCTCGTCCGGCAGCCGCGCCATCTTCACCGCGCCCGACGCCGGGTTCACCGTGCCGATCCGCCCGCCGCGCGTGATCCACCAGATCAGCCCCGTCCAGTCCGGGCCGACCGCGGTGATCGGGTCGCACTCGCCCTTCGGCCACGGGTTCGTCCAGGTGGCGCAGTCGTGCGGGAGGTAGCGCGACAGGTCCCAGTCGTCGGTGACTGTGAACCGCCACGCGCCGTCCGGGCCCTTCTCGTGCGCGAAGCGGCGCAGCTGGAACTGCGAGTCGGCCAGCACCGCACGGTCCTGCGGGTCCAGGTAGTAGTAGGCGCCGCCGGAGGTGTCGGTGAAGACCTTGTCGAGGCTGCCGGAGAACACCGCCTGCACCGTGGACGGCCTGGGCGGCAGCTGGTAGGCGGCGAGGTCCTTCAGCGTCACCGGGTCGATCAGCCGCAGCATGAAGTTCTGCCCCTGCGTGCACTGCGCGACGATCAGGTCCGTCCGCTTCGCGAAGGTGACCGTCGAGCAGAGCCCGGGCAGCCCGCCTCCCTTGGCGTCGTTGAGCACCTGCGGGTCGCGGCCCAGCGGCCCCATGAACGGGTAGGCGTCGGACGCGTAGCTGTCGGCGTGCATCGATGACGTGCCGACCGGCCCCTGGTGCGGGTTGGCCGGAACGGGTTCGCCCGCCAGAGGCTTCGGTGTCGCGGGACCGCCGATGTACCGGGGGACCAGGCCCTTCCCCGGGCCGTCCGGGATGGCGCCGGCGGCCGCGGGGACGGCGGCGGCGCCGAGCAGGACGGCCGACAGGGCGGAGGCGGCGAGCGGTCTGCGCATGGGGGGCTCCTAAACCGGGGACGAGGGCGGCCCCGGTCGCGCCCTCCGGGACTGATTCCACCGCGTGAACGGATCATCGTGCACGGTGCCCGGATGGTTACGATTCCCGGCATGGCGATACAAGCGGTGATCTTCGATTGGGGCGGCACGCTCACCCCCTGGCACGACGTCGAGCTGCCCGACATGTGGCGCGCGATCTGCTCCGCGCACCTGCCCCCCGACAGCGTCGAGACGGTCGCGGCCGCCCTCGTCGAGGCGGAGCTCGAGCTGTGGCGGCGCGGCGCCGAGGAGCACCGCAGCGCCACCCTCGCCGACCTGTTCGCCCTGGCCGGCGTGGAACCGACCGACGCCCTGCTCGACACCCACTTCGAGACGTGGACCCCGCACACCTGGACCGACCCCGCCGTCCCCGGCCTGCTGGAGGCCCTGCGCGAGCGCGGCATCAAGGTCGGCGTGCTGTCCAACACGATGTGGAGCCGCGAGGTGCACGAGCGGATCTTCGCCCGCGACCGCGTCCTCGACCTGCTCGACGGCGCCGTCTACTCCAGCGAGATCCCCTGGACCAAGCCGCACGCCGAGGCGTTCCACGCCGCCATGGACGCAGTCGGCGCCACCGACCCCGCCTCCTGCGTCTTCGTCGGCGACCGCCCCTACGACGACATCCACGGCGCCAAGACCGTCGGCTTGCGCGCCGTCCAGATCTGGCATCAGACGACGCACGCGTTCACGCGCCCCGGCCTCACGCCGCCGGACGCGCTGATCCGCGACATCGGCGAGCTGCTGCCGCACGTGGAGACCTGGCACGCGTCCTAGGACGCGCCAGGCGCGTCCTTGAGGGTCAGGGCTTGCGGGCGACGATCAGGTCGCGGGAGATCGCCTGGTCGACGCGGTGCCGGAAGCCGAGATAGGCCTCGGAGTCCTGCACCTCCAGCCCGCTGGAGGCCAGGATCTCCGCCAGGTCCTCGCGGCGCCCCACGAAGGTGTTCCACGAGATCCCGATGGCGCCGCCGGGCCGCAGCAGCCGCGCCCACCCCGGCACCGCGGCGTCCAGCAGCTCCACCGGGCTGCGCGACAGTTGCTGCCTGCGGCCCGGCTGCGCGCCCTTGGCCCGGCTGCCGTGCTGGACGCCGTACGGCGCGTCCGTCACGATCAGGTCGAACGAGCGGGGCCGGAAGAACTTCTCCGCGCCGACCGAGTCGGCGTTCACGACGGTGATCTCCATCGTCTCGCCGCTCTTGTACAGCTCCTTGGACGCGCCGAGCGTGACGTGCAGCCGCCGCCCCAGCACGGCCTTCTCCCGCCGGATGCCGGTGATCTCCGCCTGGTGCTTCACCCGGTTGTTCTTCAGCCAGGTCTTGATGAACGCCGCGTAGGCGTCGAAGTCCTTGCCGTCGATGTCGATGCCCGCCGCGTCCAGGCCGTACATCATGGCCTGGTTCAGCGTCGTGCCCCGCCCGCACATCGGGTCGAGCAGGCGCGGCCTGCCGGTGACCAGGTCCATGGGGGAGTCGGTCGCCATCGCGGTGACGTTCAACAGCAGCTTGGTGAAGTACTCGTTGGTCTTCCCGGAATACTTCTGGATGGTCAGCAGGTCGCTGCCGAACAGGTCCAGGGGCTTCAGCCCGACCGGCCGGAGCAGCTCGCCCTCGATCTCGAACAGCGCGTACAGCGACGACAGGTTCGACAGCAGCCGGACGTCGGTCTCCGCCAGTTCGTCCGCCGAGAAGGTCACGTAGGGGACGCCGCCGATGGACGTCTCCTCGATGTCGCGCACGCGCCCGCCGAGCGCCCGCTCGCCGAACACCGCGAGCTCGGCCTTCACCAGGGCCGCCGCGGCCTGCGCGTAGACCCGGTTGTGCGAGGGGGAGACGAGAAGGCCGTACGAGGTCACCGCAGGACATTAGCAGTTCAGGGGCGAGGAGAGGCCGCCGGGAAATCCTCCCCGGCGGCCTCCGCACGGCCCATGTGCGGGCCGTTCCTCCCCGGTCAACCCGTCCGGACGCGCCTTCGCCTGTCCTTGCGGGACCTGCGCCTGGTCTGGTGCCGGACGATCTCGCCGCCCGGCCGCTCGGCCGGGCCTTCGGCTCCCACCGTCTCCGCCGCCGCGGCCGGCTTCGCGTGCGCCGCCTGCGCGGCGGCGGGCTCGATCCTGGCCGGCTCCGCTAGGGGTGCCGGAAGCGCGCGGGACGCGGCGGGCACCGCCTCGACCTCCGCGGGCCGGGCCGCCGGCTCCACCGCGGGAAGATCCGGAAGGTGCTGCGCGGCCGCGGACAGCAGCTCCTGCACGCGGCTCTTCAGGCTGGCCAGGTCGGCGCGGGCGACCGCGGCCTGCGCCTTGGCCCGGCGGGCCTGGCGGCGGGCCTCATCGCGTTCCGCCGCGAGCTGGTTCAGCTGCTCCCGGTAGGCGGCGCGCAACTCGTCCAGGGCACTGGGCGCGCGGGTGCCGGTCCCGTCGGCCTCGTGCCGTTGCGGGGTGCTGGTCATGGCAGGTCTGGGCTCCTCCCCCGAGTGATCCAGTGCAATAGCGACAACGCGTACATGGAGCGCATTCGTTCCCGGCGTGCGGGAGATCACTCACCCGGTTCCGGGCGAGGCGACAGGGCCGTCGCGGGCAGGCCGGGAAAGGCGTCCGGCGGGGCGCCCTCGCCCGCGTTCGCCCGCCATCTCGCCGACCGCGCCATGGCCCGCTCGGCGCTGTCGGCGGCGAAGACGCGCAGGTCGGTGGCGGGGGCACCGGCGAGGGCGACGTAGGCGGGGACGACGCCGTCCTCCAGCGCGGCGGCGAGCCGCGCGGCGCTGCGCGCGCTGGTGACCTTCACCGGCAGCCGGTACCCGGCGGCGGCGGCGACCGGCTCAACCGACAGGATCGAGATCAGCTTGTCGCGCTGCGCGCGATGGGCCTCCCAGTACGTCTGCGCGGTCTGCTGCAGGGTGCCCCGCAGCCTGCCGCCGAGGACCCCGTAGCCGTAGACGGCGACGTGCTCGGCGGCGAGGGCCTTCTGCACGGCCTGGGCGGCGGACTTGGCCGGATCGGCGGGCGGATGGGCGTGCACCGTCCCGGCGTGGCCCGCCTCGCAGGCCCCGATGCTCGCCAGCAGCTGCGCCAGCCCGGGCGAGGCCTTCGCGGCGTCGGCCCGGCGGGCGGCGGCGGCCCGGTCCTCCACCAGGCGCAGCGCGGACATGATCTGCCCCGCGCCGTCGGGCAGCTCGGCCGCGTGCGGAGGCGGGACGGTGCCGCCCTCGTGCGCCCTGTTCCCCGACCCGGGCACGTAGTGCCGCTTCAGCACGGTGAGATGCCGCCGGTGGTGCGCCAGGACGGGATCGATGCGGCGGGCCAGCGACGCGTCCGCGGCCTTCGCCGCCTCGTAGGTGGCGATGAGGTCCTGCTCGGAGGTGATCGCGCCGACGAGGGTGGAGACCTCCGGGTTCGGGCCGGCCGCCTCCGCCGCGCAGCCGGCCAGCCAGGGCAGCGCCAGCACGGCTCCGCCGCCCAGCAGCAGCCCCCGGCGCGACACGGTTCCCGGCAGGCGCGGCACGGCCTCTGGCAAGGGAGTCTCCTCACCCGGTGGTGTGGTGGTGGCGGCCCGCGCCGCGCCGCCGGCTCCGTCCCGGTCGCCGGACGCGTCCATCAGGCCAGCTCAAGCATTCCATATCCGGCGCGCCGGTGAGCTGTTCGAAAGGCCGCTGGGGTGTCCGGCTCTCGATAGTCTTGAGGAGTCAGCGGACAAGCGGTGACTTCAGCGACAGTCCCCGCCGCCCTCACCGGCGGGCGGGGAAGGCACAACAGGAGGAGGGTCCCATGAGCGTCGAGTCCCGCGGTGGCCGCGCTCAGGGGGGCCGCGCCCGGGCCGGACGCGGCGACGCGCCGGCGCGGCCGGCCCGCGACGCCGCCATCGCCGAGCTGACCGCGCTGCTCGCGCCCGCGGTCGGCGCGGCGGGCTTCGACCTGGAGGAGGTCGACGTGCGGCCCGCCGGGCGCCGCCGGCTCGTCAAGATCGTCGTGGACGGCGACGACGGGGTGGCGCTGGACGACATCGCCCGGCTGAGCGAGCAGGCCTCCGCGCTGCTGGACGCCTCCGAGGTGATGGGCGTTTCGCCGTACGTGCTGGAGGTGACCTCGCCCGGCGTCGACCGTCCCCTCACCGAGCCGCGGCACTGGCGCCGCGCCGTCGGCAGGCTGGTCGCCGTCCCGCTGGCCGAGGGCGGCCAGGTCGAGGGCCGCGTGGTGGCGGCCGACGACGAGGCCGTCGAGATCGACGTCGCCGCGGGCCGGGCCAAGGGGCCCGGCAAGGGCGGCGGCAAGTCCGCCGGACCGAGGGACACCGGGACGCAGCGTCGCCGGTTCGGCCTCGGCGAGCTGGGGCGCGGCCGCGTCCAGGTGGAGTTCAAGCCGCCCGCTCCGGCCGGCGAGGCCGAGGAAAAGCGTTCTCCGGCTGAGCCGGACTAGAGGGGGGAACCTCGTGGACATCGACATGACCGCCCTGCGCGGCCTGGAGAGCGAGAAGGACATCTCGCTCGACGTGGCCGTCAAGGCCATCGAAGACGCCCTGCTGATCGCCTACCACCGCACGGAGGGCGCGGCGCCGCGGGCCCGCGTCGAGCTGGACCGCAAGAGCGGGCACGTGACCGTGTGGGCGACCGAGACCGACGAGGAGGGCGAGGCCCTCCGCGAGTACGACGACACCCCGACCGGTTTCGGCCGGATCGCGGCGACGACCGCCAAGCAGGTCATCCTGCAGCGGCTGCGCGACGCCGAGGACGAGCTGACGTTCGGCGAGTACGCCGGGCGCGAGGGCGACATCGTCAGCGGCATCATCCAGCAGGGCAAGGACCCGCGGAACGTGCTGGTCGACCTCGGCCGGCTGGAGGCCGTGCTGCCGCCGCAGGAGCAGGTGCCCGGCGAGCGCTACGACCACGGCGAGCGGCTGCGCGCCTACGTCGTGCAGGTCCGCAAGGGCCACCGGGGCCCGTCGGTGCAGCTGTCGCGCACCCACCCGAACCTCGTGCGCAAGCTGTTCGCGCTGGAGGTCCCGGAGATCGCCGACGGCACCGTGGAGATCGCCGCGATCGCCCGCGAGGCCGGCCACCGCACCAAGATCGCGGTCCGGTCGCGCAAGCCGGGCGTCAACGCCAAGGGCGCCTGCATCGGCCCGCTCGGCAGCCGGGTCCGCAACGTGATGGCCGAGCTGCACGGCGAGAAGATCGACATCGTCGACTGGTCGGACGAGCCGGCCGAGTTCGTCGGGAATGCGCTGTCCCCGGCCCGCGTTTCAGCGGTCGAGGTGGTCGACCTCGACGGCCGCGTGGCCCGGGTGATCGTTCCCGATTACCAGCTCTCCCTGGCGATCGGCAAGGAAGGGCAGAACGCCCGGCTCGCGGCCCGGCTCACCGGCTGGCGGATCGACATCCGGTCCGACACCGAGCCGGCGTCCGAACGGGCGCAGGGCGAGACCTCCTCGAAGGCGCCCGAGGGCGGCGATTCCGGATCTTCCGCATCGGGAGAGCATGCGACAGGTCCCGCCGACGCCTCGGCGCGGTAGACTCATGGAACGTGGCCGGGCGGTTCCACGACGCACGTGCGTGGGCTGCCGGGTTTGCACGGCCAAGTCCGACCTGTTGCGCCTGGTGGTGGTCGAGGGCGAGATCGTCCCCGATCCCCGCGGGCGGCTCCCCGGACGGGGTGCGCATCTGCACCCCGACCCGAGGTGCCTCGATCTCGCAGAGCGACGTCGGGCGTTCCCCAGGGCGTTCCGCCTGACGGGGCCGCTCGACGCTGGTGCGCTGCGAGACCGGCTTGCGGCGAAAGCCGCGCAGCAGCAGGATGGCCGAATGGTAAGCGACGCCTAGTCGGAAGCAGGTCGAGATTGCTATGAGCGCTCGATGAGCACGCCGCGATGAGTACGGCAGGTTAACGACGGTCCGGTGGCCGCACCCCCGGACCGAGTAGGGAGTGCAGTGGCCAAGGTCCGGGTTTACGAACTCGCCAAGGAGTTCGGTGTCGAGAGCAAGGTCGTCATGGCCAAGCTCCAAGAAATGGGCGAGTTCGTACGGTCGGCGTCCTCGACCATCGAGGCGCCCGTCGTTCGCAGGCTCACAGAAGCCTTCTCCAACGGTTCGTCCTCCAAGCAGGGGGACGGCAAGCGCGTCGCCGGTCAGAAGCGGCCCCAGGGGCCGCGCCCGTCCGCGCCGCGTCCCGTCCCGCCGAACGGCGGGTCGGATTCCCAGGGCGCGCGCCCGCAGGCCCCGCGGCCCGCGACCCCGCGCCCGGCCGGGCCGCGTCCCGGCCCCGGCGCTCCAGGTGCCCCCGGCGGTCCCGCCGGCGGCCCGAAGCCGGGTCCGCGTCCGCCGGTCCCGCCCGCGCCGAGCACGCCGGTAGCACCGGCGACGCCGCCGCAGGCCCCGGCCGCGCAGGCGCCGAGCGCTCCGCCGGCCGGCGGTCAGGGCGCTCCGAGCGCACCCGGCGCTCCGGCCGGCCCGCGTCCGGGCCCCCGCTCGCCGAAGCCGGGTCCCCGGCCCGGCCCGCGGCAGGGTGGCCAGGGCGGCGGCGGTGGCCGTCCGCGTCCGGGCAACAACCCGTTCAGCTCGACCAACACCGGCATGGGCCAGGCGCCCAAGCCGGGCCCGCGTCCCGGCCCGCGGCCGGGCGGTGACCGTCCCGAGCGCGACGAGCGCCCGCGCGGCGGCGACCGCCCCGGCGGCCCGCGTCCGGGCGGTCCGCGTCCCGGCGCCCCCGGTGCCGGCGGCCCGCGGCCGAGTCCGGCCGGCGGCATGCCGCCCCGTCCGGGCGGCCCGCGGCCGAGCCCGATGAACATGCCGTCCTCGCGGCCGGCCGGCGCCCCCGGGCGCGGCGGTCCCGGTGGCGGCGGCGGTGGCCGCGGTCCCGGCGGCGGTGGCCGTCCCGGTGGCGGCGGCGGCGGTCGCGGTCCCGGTGGCGGCGGTCGTCCCGGTGGCGGCGGCGGCTTCGGCGCGCCCCGCGCCGGCGGTGGCGGTCGTCCCGGTGGCGGTGGCGGCTTCGGCCCCCGTCCCGGCGGCGGCGGTCGCGGACGCGGCGGCACGCAGGGCGCGTTCGGACGTCCGGGCGGACGTCCCGCACGCGGCCGCAAGTCGAAGCGGGCGCGTCGTCAAGAGTTCGAGAACATGCAGGCGCCCGCCGTCGGCGGCGTCTCGGCTCCGCGCGGCAACGGCAGGGCCATCAGCCTTCCGCAGGGCGCGTCGCTGACCGACTTCGCCGAGAAGATCGGCGCCAACCCGGCGTCGCTCGTCGCGATCATGATGCACCTCGGCAAGATGCTCACCGCGACGCAGTCGGTCGACCCCGACGACCTGCAGGCCCTGGGCCTGGAGCTCGACTTCGAGGTCCACGTCGTCAGCCCCGAGGAGGAGGACCGCGCGCTGCTCGAGTCCTTCGACATCGAGTACGGCGAGGACGAGGGCGGCGAGGAGCACCTGGAGTCCCGTCCGCCGGTGGTCACCGTCATGGGCCACGTCGACCACGGCAAGACCAAGCTGCTGGACGCCATCCGGCACGCCAACGTGCAGGCGGGCGAGGCCGGCGGCATCACCCAGCACATCGGCGCCTACCAGGTCGAGACCCAGGTGGACGGCGAGGACCGCAAGATCACCTTCATCGACACCCCGGGCCACGAGGCGTTCACCGCCATGCGTGCCCGCGGTGCCGACACCACCGACCTGGTGGTGCTGGTGGTCGCCGCGGACGACGGCGTCAAGCCGCAGACCACCGAGGCGATCGACCACGCCACCGCGGCCGGGGTGCCGATCGTGGTCGCGGTCAACAAGATCGACGTCGAGGGCGCGGACACCAACCGGGTCCGGGCGCAGCTCACCGAGTACGGCCTGGTCGCCGAGGAGTTCGGCGGTCAGACCCAGTTCGTCGACGTGTCCGCCAAGCAGGGCACCAACATCGACGGGCTGCTCGAGGCGATCGTCCTCACCGCCGACGCCGAGCTGGAGCTGAAGGCCAACCCCGACATGCCCGCCCAGGGCTCGGCCATCGAGGCCCACCTGGACAAGGGCCGGGGCGCCGTGGCGACC
The DNA here is from genome assembly GCF_041951385.1 of Actinomadura sp. NTSP31. Lineage (NCBI taxonomy): Bacteria > Bacillati > Actinomycetota > Actinomycetes > Streptosporangiales > Thermomonosporaceae > Actinomadura > Actinomadura sp. NTSP31. Next base: position 180,596 of record NZ_JBGNUT010000015.1, read on the forward strand.
GTGCTGGTGCAGCGCGGCACGCTGCGGGTCGGCGACTCGATCGTCTGCGGCGTGGCCAGCGGCCGCGTCCGGGCGATGCTCGACGAGAACGGCAACAGCGTCGAGGAGGCGGGCCCGTCCCGTCCGGTGATGGTGCTCGGCCTCGCGGCCGTGCCCGGCGCCGGGGACAACTTCCTGGTCGTCGAGGACGACCGGGTCGCCCGGCAGATCGCCGACAAGCGGGTGGCGCGCAAGCGCAACGCCGAACTCCTGCGCAGCCGCAAGAGCAGCTCCCTCGAGGAACTGTTCAAGGACTTCCAGGAGGGCAAGCGGCAGGAACTGCTGCTCATCCTCAAGGGCGACGTGTCCGGTTCGGTCGAGGCGCTGGAGGACTCGCTCCTCAAGATCGACGTGGGCGACGAGGTCAGCCTGCGGATCATCCGCCGCGGTGTCGGCGCGATCACGCAGGACGACGTCAACCTGTCGCTGGCGTCCGAGGAGGGCGCGGTCATCATCGGCTTCAACGTCCGGCCGGAGCGCAACGCGCAGGAACTGGCCGACCGCGAGGGCGTCGACATCCGCTACTACTCGGTCATCTACCAGGCGATCGACGAGATCGAGGCGGCCCTCAAGGGCATGCTCAAGCCGGAGTTCGAAGAGGTCCAGCTGGGCACCGCCGAGATCCGCGAGATCTTCAAGGTGCCGCGGATCGGCAACGTCGGCGGTTCGATGGTCACCTCGGGGATCATCCAGCGCAACGCCAAGGCCCGGATCGTCCGCGACGGCGTCGTGGTCGCCGACAACCTCACGGTGTCGTCGCTGCGCCGCTTCAAGGAAGACGCGACCGAGGTCCGCGAGGGCTTCGAGTGCGGCATCGGGGTCGGCTACAACGACATCAAGCTCGGCGATGTCATCGAGTGCTTCGAGATGCGGGAGAAGCCTCGCGACTGAGGCCCGCGCTCGCGGCACCCGAACGTCCGCGGTGCGGACCGTCCGCGCGGACCAGGCCTCCGGGCCCGGTCCGCGCGGCGGCCGGCCGGGACGGACCGGTGCGAAAATGTGACACGACGCCAGGCGGTTCTTCTAGCCTGGCGTCTGTCGTTCCCGGGCCCCCGCCCGCCGGGCGGTCCGGGAACACGGCGGCTCACCGCCGTCGTTCCTACTTGTGGATCCCGAGGTGATCGACCAGGTGTACGTGGGTGCGCTGACGCTCGACCTGCTGCTGGGGGACGTGCGGTCGCTGAAGCAGAAGCGGTCGGTGGTCCGGCCCATCATCGCCGAGGTGCGCAAGCACTTCCCGGGGGTGGCCGTGGCCGAGACCGGCGGCCACGACCTGCACCGCAGGGCGGAGATCGGGATCGCCGTGGTCTCGGGCACCGCGGCCAACTGCACCCAGGTGCTCGACCAGTGCGAGCGCCTGGTGTACGGGCGGCCGGAGATCGAGCTGCTGTCCGCGCGGCAGCGGCTGTTCAACGACGAGGAGTGACCGGCCGGAGTCCGGCGCGACGCCCCGGCGGAGCGCGGGACGGCCGGCCGGCCCACCGGGGCCCGCGGGGGTTCGCCCCCCGCGGCACCCCGCGACCATAGAGAAAGGGAGTGCGATCATGGTGGACGCAGCTCGGGCGCGCAAGCTCGCCGACCGCATCCAGCAGATCGTGGCCGAGATGCTGGAGAGGCGGATCAAGGATCCGCGGCTCGGCTTCGTGACCGTGACGGACACCCGCATCACCAACGACCTGCGCGACGCGACCGTGTACTACACGGTGTACGGGTCGGACGGCGAGCGCGCCGAGACGGCGGCGGCCCTGGAGAGCGCCAAGGGCGTCATCCGGACGGAGGTCGGCAGGAAGACCGGGGTGCGGCACACGCCCAGCATCACGTTCGTCATGGACTCCCTGATGGAGAACGCGGCGCACATCGACGACCTGCTCGCCAAGGCCCGCGCGAAGGACGCCGAGGTGGCGAGGGCCGCGCAGGGCGCGTCCCCGGCGGGGGACGAGAACCCCTACCGCGAGCCGGCCTCCGACGACGACGAGGACGAGGACCTGGACGAGGACCTTGACGGGGACGGCCCGGACGAGGACGGCGGCACGGCGGGGGACGGTGAGGACGACCGGTCCGGACGCCCGTCATCGTGAGCGCGCGGGACGGGCGCGCGGAGACGCCGGGCGCCTCCTGGACCGAGGAGTGCTCGCTGCACGAGATGGGCGGGCACGGGGCGAGCGGGCACGACGTCGTGCCGCACGGCGGTGGCGTCCGCGGCGGCTCGCCGGTGTCCGCCGCGCCGAACGCGTCCGCACTGACCGCTCCCGCGCCGGCCGCCCCCGCGCCGGAGACGTCCGAGCGTGCGCCGGCACGGACGGGCACGGACGCGGGCGCGGGCACCGGCGGTGACGCGCCGGGCGCGGCGCCCGGCGAGCTGGACTGGGACCGCGCGGTCGAGCTGATCGAGGCGGCCGACGAGGTGTGCCTCGCCTGCCACATCGCCCCCGACGGGGACGCGCTCGGCTCGATGCTGGCGCTCGCGCAGGCCCTGCACGCGCTGGGCAAGCGGTGCCTGGCCTCGTTCGGCGAGCCGTTCGCGGTGCCGGCGATCCTGCGGTTCCTGCCCGGCCAGGAGTTCCTGGTCGAGCCCGCGCGGATGCCGGCCGCCCCGGCCCTGATGATCTCCCTGGACGCGGCGGGCCAGGCGCGGCTCGGGTCGCTCGCGGCCGCGGCCGGCCGGGCCGGGGCGCTGATCGTGGTGGACCACCACGCCTCGAACGTCGGGTTCGGCGGCGTCCGGCTGGTCGATCCGGACGCGGCGGCCACGGCGGTGCTGGTCGAGGAGCTGATCCGGCGGCTCGGCGTGCCGCTGGACGGCGACATCGCGCAGGGCCTGTACGCGGGGCTCGCCAGCGACACCGGCTCGTTCAAGTACCCGTGCACGACGCCCGAGGTCCACGACCTGGCCGGGCGGCTGCTGTCGGCCGGGGTCCGGCCGGAGGCGGTGAGCCGGGAGCTGTGGGACCGGGCGCCGTTCGGTTACCTGCAGGTGCTGGCGGGCGCGCTGTCGCGGGCCCGGCTGGAGCGGGACGCGGCGGGCGGCCTCGGACTGGTCTGGACGACGATCGCCCGCGCCGACCGGGAGGCCCGCGACGTCCCCTACGACCAGCTGGAAGGCGTCATCGACCAGCTCCGGCGCACCGACGAGGCCGAGGTCGCGGTCGTGCTGAAGGAGAACGACCGGGGCGAGTGGTACGTGTCGACGCGCGCGAAGGGCGTGGTGGACGTCGGCCGCGCCTGCGTGGAGCTGGGCGGGGGCGGGCACCGCACCGCCGCCGCGTTCACCATGGGCGGCGAGCCCGCCTGGATCATCGACCGGTTGCGCGCGGCGCTGCGCGAGCCGGGCCCCGCCGACGGCCGGACCGAGGAGTAGAGAGAGCGCGTGGAGAACTCGGGACTCGTCATCGTGGACAAGCCGGCCGACTGGACCTCGCACGACGTGGTCGGGAAGATGCGGCGGCTGGCCGGGACGCGCCGCGTCGGGCACGCGGGGACACTGGACCCGATGGCGACGGGCGTGCTCGTCCTCGGCGTCGGCAAGGCGACGCGGCTGCTCGGCCACCTCGCGCTGACCGAGAAGGGCTACGACGCCACCATCCGGCTGGGCGAGTCGACCAACACCGACGACGCCGAGGGCGAGACCACCGCGACGGCGTCCGCCGCGTCCGTGGCCGACGAGGCGGTGCACGCGGGGATCGCGGCGCTGACCGGGCCGATCGAGCAGGTCCCGCCGCAGGTCAGCGCGATCAAGGTGAACGGGCAGCGGGCGTACAAGATGGCCCGCAAGGGCGAGGAGGTCGCGCTGGCGGCCCGTCCGGTGACCGTGCACGAGTTCCGGATCCTGGACGTGCGGCGGCACGGCGACCTGATCGACGTGGACGCCTCGGTGTCCTGCTCGTCGGGCACCTACATCCGGGCGCTGGCCCGCGACCTGGGCGCGGCGCTCGGCTGCGGCGGGCACCTGACGGCGCTGCGCCGCACCCGCGTCGGCCCGTACGACCTGGCGATGGCGCGCACCCTCGACCAGCTCGGCGAGAAGCTGGAGATCCTGCCGATGGCGGAGGCCGTCGCGGCGGTGTTCCCGCGCCGGGACGTGTCGGAGGACGACGCCCGCAAGGTCGCGCACGGCGGGCGTCTCGCGGCGGCCGGCCTGGGCCCGGGCCCCGTCGGCGTGTTCGCGCCGGACGGTTCCCTTCTGGCGCTGGTCGAGGAGCGGGGCGGTTCCGCCAAGCCCCTCGCCGTCTTCGTCGGTTAGGCCGCCCGGGGCGGCGCCGTGGCGAGCGTCACCCCGCCGCGGCGGTGCGCACCCAACCTACGGACGCGTAACCTACGTAACCGTAGGTTAGTTGCTGAGGAGGCTGCCATGACCACGGTGACCGATCCCGTGACCGACCCCGAAGACGATCCCGGAGACGACACCGGGCAGGGCGTCGCGTCCCCGACCAAACCGCGGCTGCGCGGCTGGTTGCACCTCGGCGCGTTCCCGGCCGTCATGCTCGCGGGGCTGGTGCTGGTCGCGCTCGGCCCGAGCCCGCTCGCCCGGCTCTCCTCGGCGGTCTACGTCGCCACGTCCGGACTGCTGTTCGGGATCTCGGGCACCTACCACCGGCAGGCGGAGTCGCACCGCCTGATCGAGGTGCTGCGCCGCTTCGACCACGCCAACATCTACCTGATCATCGCCGGGACCTACACGCCGTTCGCCGTGCTGGCGCTCGACGGCGGCGTCCGCATCGCCGTGCTCGCCACGGTGTGGACGGGGGCCGTCGCCGGCGTGGTGTTCCGCACCACCTGGGTCGGCGCCCCGCGCGCCCTGTACGTGACCCTCTACATCGTCCTCGGCTGGGTGGCGGTGTTCTTCCTGCCGCAGTTCCTGGACGGCGCGGGCGCCGTCGCGTGCGTGATGGTCGCGGTCGGAGGCATCTGCTACAGCGTCGGCGGGATCGTCTACGGGCTGCGCCGGCCCAACCCGTCCCCGCACTGGTTCGGCTTCCACGAGGTGTTCCACGCGTGCACGCTCGCCGCCTACGTCCTGCAGTACATCGCCGTCTCGTTCGTCGTCTACCAGTCCGGCTGACGGGCCTTCGCCCCGAAGCGCGCCCCTCGGGTAACGGCACCGGACGGCGCATGGCACCCTTATGTCGACAGACAGAACCCGCAGGGACGTCCTACGCAGGGAGAGCATGGTGCGGCGCTGGCATGGCCTCGAAGAGGTTCCGGCCGACTGGGGCCGTTCGGTGGTCACCATCGGGGTGTTCGACGGCGTGCACCTCGGCCATCAGCGGATCGTCGGCGCCGCCGCCGAGGAGGCGCGCCGCCGCGGCCTGCGCTCGGTGACGATCACCTTCGACCCGCATCCCGACGAGGTGGTCCGGCCCGGCACCCACCCGCCGCTGCTGGCCACCACCCAGCGGCGCGTCGAGCTGCTGCAGGGCCTCGGCACCGACGCGGTCGTGGTCGTGCCGTTCACGCTGGAGCTGTCGAAGACGCCGCCGGACGAGTTCGTCCAGCAGGTGCTGGTCGACCGGCTGCACGCGGCCCACGTCATCGTCGGCGAGGACTTCCGGTTCGGGCACAAGGCCAAGGGCGACGTCGCGCTGCTGAAGGAGCTCGGCGAGAAGTACGACTTCACCGCCGAGGGCATGCCGCTGGTCGCCAACGGCGACACGATCTCCTCCACCTACATCCGGGAGCGGCTGGAGGCCGGCGACGTCGAGGGCGCCGCGGGGGCGCTCGGCCGCCCGCACCGCGTCGAGGGCGTGGTCGTGCGCGGCCACCAGCGGGGCCGGGCGCTCGGCTTCCCCACCGCGAACCTGGAGACGCTGCCGCACACCGCGATCCCCGCGGACGGGGTGTACGGCGGCTGGCTGGTCGCCGACACCGACCGCTACCCGGCGTTCCGCTGGCCCGCCGCGATCTCCATCGGCACCAACCCGACGTTCGAGGGCGCGGGGGAGCGGACCGTCGAGGCCTACGCCCTGGACCGCGACGACCTCGACCTGTACGGCGAGCACATGGGGGTCGACTTCACCGCCCGCATCCGCGACACGCTGAAGTTCGACTCGGTCGACGCCCTCATCGTGGAGATGCGCCGCGACGTCGCCCGGGCCCGCGAGATCACGTCCGGCTGACCGGGCCGGCCGGCGCGAAAGCCCAGGTCAGGTGGTGAGCACGTGGTGATCATGGCGGATTCCGCTGCGTGCCGGGGCGGCTTTGCGGCATGGTACGGTGAATAGTCGCCGGGATGGGCCCCGGCGCGGTCGGCTGCACCCTCATGCGGCCCGGCCACCTCTCCAACGCACCAGGCGGACCCGTGCGCCCACCGGGCCCGGATCTGCGGGTGACGATCTCATCGAAGGAGCCACGTGTCGCTCGACACCGCCACGAAGAACCAGATCATCGCCGAGTACGCGACCACTGAGGGTGACACCGGATCCCCGGAAGTCCAGGTCGCGCTGCTGACGCGCCGCATCAACGATCTGACCGAGCACCTCAAGGAGCACAAGCACGACCACCACAGCCGTCGTGGTCTGCTGCTGCTGGTCGGCCGTCGCCGCCGGCTCCTGAAGTACCTGAGCAACAAGGACATCAACCGTTACCGGCAGCTGATCGAGCGACTCGGTCTGCGCCGCTAGCACGGTGAGGGAGCGGCCTCGGGCCGCTCCCTCTCTTTCTATGACCCGGACGGGGCGCGACGCCCCGTCCGGGGGTAAAACCGAAGAGAAGAGCCTCGCGGACACCGCTGGTGCGGGCCGGTCCTCGGTAGTGGCTTCCGGATCCGTTCCGCCGCATCGGCGGCCTGACGATCCGGGTGCTTCGATCGAAGACCGGCAGCGTGACAAGCCACGGGAAACGGCCGCGAGGACCGACGCCGAGACCTGAGGAGGTTTCCCGTGACAGAAGCCGTGCGCATCGACGGTGCGCAGAGCACCGAGGCCGTGATCGACAACGGCACGTTCGGCACCCGCACCATCCGGTTCGAGACGGGCCGGCTGGCCCGCCAGGCGGCCGGCTCCGCCGTCGCCTACCTCGACGACGAGACGATGGTGCTGTCGGCGACCACCGCGTCGAAGAAGCCCAAGGAGAACCTGGACTTCTTCCCGCTGACGGTGGACGTCGAGGAGCGGATGTACGCGGCCGGGCGCATCCCCGGCTCGTTCTTCCGCCGCGAGGGCCGTCCGTCCGAGGACGCGATCCTGACCTGCCGGCTGATCGACCGGCCGCTGCGGCCGTCGTTCACCAAGGGGCTGCGCAACGAGATCCAGGTCGTCGAGACGATCATGGCGCTGCACCCCGACCACCTGTACGACGTCGTGGCGATCAACGCCGCGTCGATGTCGACCCAGCTGGCCGGGCTGCCGTTCTCCGGCCCGATCGGCGGCGTCCGCGTCGCGCTGATCGAGGGCCAGTGGGTCGGCTTCCCGACCCACCCCGAGCTGGAGCGCGCCACCTTCGACATGGTCGTGGCCGGCCGGGTGCTGGCCGACGGCGACGTCGCGATCATGATGGTGGAGGCGGAGTCCACCCGCGACACCCTCCGGCTCGTCGGCGAGGGCGCGACCGCCCCGACCGAGGAGACCGTCGCGCAGGGCCTGGAGGCGGCCAAGCCGTTCATCCAGGTGCTGTGCAAGGCGCAGAGCGACCTCGCCGCCGTCGCCGCGAAGGACACCCGCGAGTACCCGATCTTCCTGGACTACCAGGACGACGTGCTCGCCGCCGTCACCGACGCCGTCAGCGAGGACCTGGCGCAGGCGCTGACCATCGCCGGCAAGCAGGAGCGCGAGACCCGGCTCGACGAGATCAAGGCCGGTGCGGTCGAGAAGCTCGCCGAGCAGTTCGAGGGCCGCGAGAAGGAGATCTCCGCCGCCTACCGCGCCGTGACCAAGAAGCTCGTCCGCGAGCGGGTCATCCGCGACGGCCTGCGCATCGACGGCCGCGGCCTGAAGGACATCCGCCAGCTCACCGCCGAGGCCCACGTGCTCCCGCGGGTGCACGGCTCGGCGCTGTTCGAGCGCGGCGAGACGCAGATCCTCGGCGTGACGACGCTGAACATGCTCCGCATGGAGCAGATGATCGACACGCTGAACCCCGAGCGCACCAAGCGCTACATGCACAACTACAACTTCCCGCCGTACTCCACCGGCGAGACCGGCCGGGTGGGCTCGCCCAAGCGCCGCGAGATCGGGCACGGCGCGCTCGCCGAGCGCGCGCTGATCCCGGTGCTGCCCACCCGCGAGGAGTTCCCGTACGCCATCCGGCAGGTGTCGGAGGCGCTCGGCTCCAACGGCTCCACCTCGATGGGGTCGGTCTGCGCGTCCACCATGTCGCTGCTGGACGCGGGCGTCCCGCTCAAGCAGATGGTGGCGGGCATCGCGATGGGCCTGATCAGCGAGGGCGGCGAGTACGTCACGCTGACCGACATCCTCGGCGCCGAGGACGCGTTCGGCGACATGGACTTCAAGGTCGCCGGCACCCGCGACGTCATCACGGCGCTGCAGCTCGACACCAAGCTCGACGGCATCCCCGCCTCGGTGCTGGCCGCCGCGCTGAAGCAGGCCAAGGGCGCCCGGCTGGCGATCCTGGACGTGATGCAGGAGGCCATCGAGGCGCCCGCCGAGATGAGCCCGAACGCGCCGCGGATCATCACGATCAAGGTCCCGGTCGACAAGATCGGCGAGGTCATCGGCCCGAAGGGCAAGATGATCAACTCGATCCAGGACGACACCGGCGCCGACATCACGATCGAGGATGACGGCACCATCTACGTCGGCGCCACCGACGGCCCGTCCGCCGAGGCCGCGCGGACCGCGATCAACGCGATCGCGAACCCGCACATGCCGGAGGTCGGCGAGCGGTTCCTCGGCACCGTCGTCAAGACCACCACGTTCGGCGCGTTCGTGTCGCTGCTGCCCGGCAAGGACGGCCTGCTGCACGTCTCGCAGATCCGCAAGCTGCACGGCGGCGCCCGGATCGAGAACGTCGAGGACGTGATGGGCGTCGGCGAGAAGATCCAGGTCGAGGTCACCGAGATCGACCAGCGCGGCAAGCTGTCGCTGGTGCCGGTCGAGGTGGTCGAGCGCGAGTCCGCCGAGCGGACCGAGGGCGACGACGAGCCCGCCGCCGCCGCTGCCGAGGCCGACGGCGACTCCGGCGAGCGCCGGGAGCGCCGCGACGACGGCGACAAGCGCGCCCCGCGCCGCCGCCGCACCCGCCGCGGCGACGACTCCGGCCAGCGCAACTCCTGACCGGGCACGCGATGACCGACCGGCCTGCCCGTCCCGGGCAGGCCGGTCGGCCGCTTTCCGCCCCGATCCCGGACCACCACCGAATGCGAGTGACACCGTGACCCTGCCGGCGCGGGCGCAGGAGCCCGGCACCACCACCACGATCCATACCGACGGCGCCGGCGCGGTCCGCCGCACCGTGCTGCCCGGCGGGCTGCGGGTGATCACCGAGTCGACGCCGGCGGTGCGGTCCGCGGCGTTCGGCGTCTGGTCGGCCGTCGGCTCCCGCGACGAGGCGCCCGCCGACGCCGGCGCCAGCCACTACCTCGAGCACGTCCTGTTCAAGGGCACGAGGCGGCGGTCGGCGCTGGAGATCTCCGCCGCGGTCGACGCGGTCGGCGGCGACCTCAACGCCTTCACCGCCAAGGAGTACACCTGCTACTACGCGCGGGTGCTGGACTCCGACCTGCCGCTCGCCGTGGACGTCGTGTCCGACATGGTCGCCGACTCGGTGAACCGGCCCGAGGACGTCGAGGCCGAGCGCGGCGTGATCCTCGAAGAGATCCACATGCGCGACGACGACCCCGGCGACCTCATCCACGACGAGTTCGCCACCGCGCTGTACGGCGACACCCCGCTCGGCCGCCCCATCCTCGGCACCGAGGACTCGATCAACGCGCTGTCGCGGGACCGCATCCACGGCTACTACCGGGAGCACTACACCCCGTCCAACCTGGTGGTGTCCGTCGCCGGCAACATCGACCACGACGAGGTCGTCCGGCTGGTGTCGGACGCGTTCGCCGAGCACCTGACCGGCGACGCCACGCCCGCGCCGCCCCGCGTCGGCGGGCCCGCCGCCCCGGTCGACCCGCGCACCGTCGTCATCGACAAGGACACCGAGCAGGCGCACATCGTGCTCGGCGTCCCCGGCGTGTGCCGCACCGACGACCGCCGCTTCGCTCTCGGCGTGCTGAACGCCGCGCTCGGCGGCGGCATGTCGTCCCGCCTCTTCCAGGAGATCCGGGAGAAGCGCGGCCTGGCCTACTCGGTGTACAGCTACACCGCCCAGTACGCCGACTCCGGCATCTTCGGGGTGTACGCCGGCTGCCAGCCCGGCAAGGTCGAAGAGGTCCTGTCGATCTGCCGGGACGAGGTGGGCCGCGCCGCCGAGCAGAGCCTGACCGCCGAGGAGCTGGAGCGCGGCAAGGGCCAGCTGCGCGGCGCGATGGTCCTCAACCTGGAGGACACCGGCTCCCGGATGAGCCGCATCGGCAAGAGCGAGCTCGTCTACGAGTCGCTGCTGCCGGTCGACGACGTCCTCGCGTGCATCGAGGCCGTCACCCTCGACGACGTCCGCGCCGTCGCCCGCGACCTCCTCGGCGCCCCCCAGGCCCTCACCGTCATCGGCCCGGTGGGCGACCGGGAGTTCTAGCTCCGCGGGGCCGGTTAGGGACGAGGGGCGTCCGGGTATCGGGGCGGGGTGAAGATCCTTATTCGGGTGCTGATCTCGGCGGTCGCGCTGTGGGTGGCGTCCGCCGCGGTGGACGGCATCGACGTGCGCGGCGGGAGCACCGGCGAGAAGGTGCTCACGCTGATCGTCGTCGCGGTCATCTTCGGCATCATCAACGCGGTGCTCAAGCCGGTCATCAAGGTGCTCGGCTGCGTGTTCTACATCGTCACCCTCGGACTGATCGCCCTGGTCGTGAACGCGGGGCTGCTCATGCTGACCAGCTGGGTGGCGGGGAAGCTGGACGTGCCGTTCCACGTGGAGTGGTTCTGGCCCGCGTTCTGGGGCGCGATCATCATCGGCGTGGTGAGCTGGCTGCTCAACATGTTCGTCGCCGACGACGACCGGGACTGACGGGCAGGAGGCGGGGCGGGGGCCGGTAGGCTCGTCGCACGCTTCATCGGGAGGAACACGTGATCAAGGTTGGGGTGCTGGGCTCGCGCGGCCGGATGGGGGCCGAGGTGTGCCGGGCCGTTCAGGGCGCGGACGACATGGAGCTCGTCGCCGCGGTCGACCAGGACGACGAGCGGGAGCCGCTGACCGCCGCCGAGGTGGTCGTCGACTTCACCCGCCCGGCCGTCGTCATGGACAACCTCAGGTGGTGCGTCGACCACGGCCTGCACGCCGTCGTCGGCACGACCGGCTTCGACCCCTCCCGGCTCGACACGGTCCGGTCGTGGCTGACCGACAAGGGGCCCAACGTCCTGATCGCTCCGAACTTCGGCATCGGCGCGGTGCTGATGATGCACTTCGCGCAGAAGGCCGCCCCGTTCTTCGAGTCCGTCGAGATCGTCGAGCTGCACCACCCCAACAAGGTGGACGCGCCGTCCGGCACCGCGTACCGCACCGCCGAGCTGGTCGCCGCCGCCCGCGCGGAGGCCGGGGTGGCGCCGTCGCCGGACGCCACGACGGACGAGGTCGACGGCGCGCGGGGCGCGGACGTGGACGGCGTCCGCGTGCACGCCGTCCGGCTGTCGGGCGCCGTCGCGCACCAGGAGGTCGTGCTGGGCGGCCACGGCGAGCTGTTCACCATCCGGCACGACTCGATGAACCGCGAGTCGTTCATGCCGGGCGTCCTGATGGCCGTGCGGAAGGTCGTGGACGTCCCGGACCGGCTCACCGTGGGCATCGAGTCGCTGCTCGGCCTGTGATGGACTTCGCCGCCGAGCCCTGGGACTACCTCGCCGCGTCCGAGGCGATCGACATCGAGCATCCGCTCGTCCAGCAGGTCGCCGCGGACCTGCGCGTCGGCGACGACATCGCCTACGCCCGCGCCGCGTTCGACCATGTCCGCGACAAGGTGACCCACTCGATGGACGCCGGCGACGACCGCGTCACCTGGCGCGCGTCCGACGTCCTCGAGCAGCGGACGGGCCTGTGCTACGCCAAGTCCAATGCCTACGTCGCGCTGCTGCGGGCCGGCGGCGTCCAGGCGGGCCTGTGCTACCAGCTCGTGGACGGCTTCGTGCACGGCCTCGCCGCCGCCCTGGTGGACGACCGCTGGGTGCTGCTCGACCCGCGCGGCGACAACGACGAGGTCCACGTGGAGTTCTCCGCCTCGGAGGACCGTCTCGCCTATCCGGCGGTCCCGGTCCTCCCGACGGTGCACGCGGTGCCGCACCCGGCCGTCCTGAAGGCCCTGAAGTCGATGTCGAGGCTCGACGTCGCGTGCCTTCCCACCACGCTCTGACCAGGGCGCCGGAGGGGCTCAGCCGTCCAGCACGGCGAGGTCGAGGTCCTTCAGGCGGGCGGGGTCGGCGAGGATGTCGATCGCGACGATCCGGTCGCCGGCGACGGTGAACGACAGGACGGACACCGGCCGGCCCTCCTGCAGGTTGATGACGCCGGCGGTGCCGTTGACCAGGGCCGGGCGCGACGCGGGAGCGGCGGCGCGGCGGAAGGTGAGCGCCTGGGCCGCCACGGTCCGGGCGCCGCGCAGGTGCATCAGGCCGGCGGCGCCGGTGTCGGCGCGCAGTTCCACGTCCGGGTCGAGGACGGCGACGAGGGCCTCGAAGTCCCCGGCGCGCGCCGCGGCCAGGAACGCCTCCACGACGGCGCGCTGCCGGGCCCGGTCGCGTTCCGGGGCGGGCGCCGCGCCCCGCACCCGGCGGCGGGCCCGGCTCGCGAGCTGCCGCGCCGCGTCCGGGGTTCGGCCCACGATCGGCGCGATGTCCTCGAAGGGCACGGCGAACGTGTCGTGCAGCACGAACGCGAGCCGCTCGGCGGGCGACAGCGACTCCAGCACGACCAGCAGCGCGAGCCCGACGGAGTCGGCCAGCAGCGCCTCCTGCTCGGGGTCGGCGCCGGAGGCCGGTGTGATGACGGGGTCGGGCAGCCGCTCGTCGATCGGGTCCTCGCGTCGGGACGTGCGGGACCGCAGCATGTCCAGGCAGACCCGCCCGACGACGGTGGTGAGCCATCCGCCCAGGTTGACGACCTCATCGGCGTCCGACCGGTTCAGCCGCAGCCACGCCTCCTGCACGGCGTCGTCGGCCTCCGCGAGCGATCCGAGCATCCGGTAGGCCACCGCCTTCAGGTGCGTCCGGTGCTCCTCGAACCGGTTCGCCAGAAGGTCGCGCTCATCCATCACAGTCCCCCTCGTCGGCCATGTTCATAGCACTGACGGATCATCCGCCGCGAATGTGACCGGCTTGTCGCCCGCGAGGGCGCGGGCTTAGCGTTCGACGGGTGAACGACTCGATCGCGCGCGACCTGTGGACGGTCCTGGAGCCGCTGCACGCGGTGACGTACTTCTCGCCCGAATGCCTGGAGGCCAACAAGGCCGTCGGGCTGAAGGGCTTCTGGATGGGCTACTTCGGCAGCCGCGCCGCCCCGCTGGGCGCGGTGCCGCCGGGGGTCGTCGAGGCGGCGTTCTTCGGTTTCCATCCCGGCCGGGTGCGGCGGGCCGTCCCGGACGCGTGGCGCTTCGCCTCGCCCGAGCGGATCCTGGCGGTCCGCGGTGAGGCGGCGGCGCGGGCGCTCCGCAGGATCGTGCCGGGGATCGAGGACGCGGCCGCCGAGGCGGCGCCGGCGTTGCGCCGGGCGGTCGAGGCCGCTGAACCGGCAGGGCGTCCGCTGTTCGCCGCCAACCGCGACCTGGACGTCCCGGACGACCCGGTGGAGGCGTTCTGGCAGGCCGCGACGGCGTTGCGCGAGCACCGCGGCGACGGGCACGTGGCCGTCCTGACCAGCGAAGGGCTCGACGGCCTGACCGCGAACGTCCTCGCCGCCGCGGTCGGCGCGGTCACCCGCGACCAGATGCTGGTGAGCCGGGGCTGGACGGAGGAGCAGTGGGACGCGGCGGCCGGCGCCCTCGCCGAGCGCGGCCTCGTGGACGGCGGCGGCGCGACGGAAGCGGGCCGGTCCCTCAAGGCCGGGATCGAGGGGCGCACCGACCGCCTCGCCGCGCCGCCGTACCGCGTCCTGGACGACCCGAAGGCCCTCTACGACCGCCTCGTCCCCGCGGCGAAGGCCGTGGCGGACGCGGGCGAGATGCCCTTCCCCAACCCGATCGGCCTTCCCCGCGTCGGACGGGACGGCTAGCCCCGGGATGGGGTCTTGGACAGGTCGACCTCGGTGATGGTCCGGGTGATGCCGGCGGCCGCGTAGGCGGCCTCCTCGTCGAGGGTCTCGGCCTCCAGCAGGGCGGCGGCGAGGGAGTCGAGCTGGTCGCGGTGCGCGCGCAGGGTGTCGAGCGCCTCGGTGTAGCACTCGTCGACGATGCGGCGGGCCTCCAGGTCGACGGCGTCCAGGGTGCCCTGGGCGGCGTACTGGCCCATCGGCTCCATGCCCTCGGACGGCAGGATCGACAGCGGGCCGACCTTCGGGGACATGCCCCAGCGGCCCACCATCCCGCGGGCGATCTTGGTGACCTGCTCCAGGTCGCTCTCCGAACCGGTGGTGATCACGCCGAACACCAGCTCCTCGGCGGCCATCCCGCCGAGCGCCCCGATGATGCGGCCGCGCAGGTAGCGCTCGTCGTAGGCGTACCGATCGCTGTCGGGCGTGGAGACCGTGACGCCGAGCGCCCGGCCGTGCGGCACGATCGTGATCTTGCGGACGGGGTCGGCGCCGGGCTGCAGCATCCCGAGCAGGCCGTGCCCGGACTCGTGGTAGGACGTGCGGCGCCGCTCCTCGAACGGCATCACCAGCGCGCGGCGGGTACCGAGCTGCACCTTCTCCAGCGCGGTCTGGAAGTCGTCCATGTCGACCGCGCCCTTCTCGCGCTTGACGGCGAGCAGCGCGGCCTCGTTGACGAGGTTGGCCAGTTCGGCGCCGGTCATCCCGGGGGTCATCTTCGCGACCGAGACGATGTCGGCGTCGCCGCCGAGCGGGACCTCGCGGGTGTGCACCCGCAGGATCGCGACGCGGCCGTCCAGGTCCGGCGGCGACACGGCGACCTGCCGGTCGAACCGGCCGGGGCGCATCAGCGCCGGGTCGAGGATGTCGGGGCGGTTGGTGGCGGCGATGACGACGACGCCCTCGGAGCCGGAGAAGCCGTCCATCTCGGTGAGGATCTGGTTCAGCGTCTGCTCGCGCTCGTCGTGGCCGCCGAGGCTGGCGCCGCTGCCGCGGGTCCGGCCGATGGTGTCGATCTCGTCGATGAAGATGATGGACGGGGCCGTCTTGCGGGCCTCGGTGAACAGCTCGCGGACGCGGGCCGCGCCGACGCCGACGACCATCTCGATGAACTCCGACGCGGCGGCCGAGTAGAACGGCACGTCGGCCTCGCCGGCGACGGCGCGGGCCAGCAGCGTCTTGCCGGTGCCGGGCGCGCCGGTCAGCAGCACGCCGCGCGGGACGCGGGCGCCCATCGCGCGGTACCTGCCCGGGTCCTTCAGGAAGCCGACGATCTCACTGAGCTCGGCCTCGACCTCATCGATCCCGGCGACGTCGGCGAACGTGGCGCGCTTCTCGTCCGGCGCGACGGGCTTGGGCGAGCGGCCGAAGCCGCCCATGATCCCGCCGCCTCCGCCGCCGGTCATCCGGCGCTGCAACCAGACCATCACGCCGATCCACAGGCCGACGAACAGCAGGGTCGGCAGCAGCGACAGCGCCAGGTTGGCCAGCAGGCCGCGGTCCTCGTTGACGGGCTTGGCCTCGACCTCGACGCCCTTGTTCACCATCTCGGTGTAGATCTTGTCGTCGGCGAACGCGGGGCGCAGCGTCTCGAACGCCGTGTAGGTCTTCTTCGCGTCCTTCTGCCCGGGGACCTGCTGCGCGCTCTTCAGCTTGCCCTGGATCTGGTAGCCCTTGGTGTAGACGTCCTTGACGTTCCCCGCCTGCACCTGCTGGGTGAAGGCGGTGTAGGGGACGCTCACCTTCTCCTGCTGGCCGGTGTAGTGCATCGAAACGTAGCTCAGCCCGAACACCACGAGCAGCAGCAGCCAGAACAGGGAGGTGTTGCGGCGGGGCCGCCAGCCGCCGAAGCCGCCGCCGGCCTTCTTCGGCCGCTCGGGCACGCCCTCGGCGCGCCAGGGACGTTCGGGGTCGTTGCGCGGCGGCACCGACTCGCGCCGGTCGTGATCCGCGGAACCTGCACGCTGCGCCGCCGCCTCGCTCGGCTGCGGCGCGGGTCGCTTGGACGGCACGTCTGGCATCTCCCGGTACACCTCGCCCGCGCGCGGCGCGAGCGATCGACTTCGGCGGGGCCCCGGTTTCGGGGCTCCGGGGAGGTAAACGGGATTCCTGTACGAGACGTTCCCGTGCAGTATCAGCGGTGGGCGAACGCACACCGGCCTGTGGCGCGGGTCACTGCGGCGCGACCGGGGTGGCGAACCCGTACTTGCGGAACAGCCCCTGCGCCTCCGGTGTGACCAGCCACGACACGAACTCGTCCGCCTCGTCCTGGTGAGGGCCGTCCTTGACCGCCGCCGCGGAATAGGACGCCGTCACGTTCTCGTTCGCCGGGATGGGCACGCTGGTGACCGCGATCCCGGCGGACCGCAGGTCGGTGATGTACACCACGCCCGCGTCGGCGTCCCCGGTGCGCACCTGGTCCAGGACGGCCCGGGAACTGATCTCCTCGGCGATCGTCCGGACGCTCACGCCCGCCTTCGCGAACGCCTGGCGGCTGTAACGGCCGATCGGCGCGGACGGGGCGCCGGCCACCACGCGCAGCCCCCGGCGCTCCAGGTCGGCCAGGCCGCGGATGCGCCCGGGGTTGCCCGGCGCGACGGCGATCGTGAGCCCGGTGTGGGCGATGACGCGGCGGTGGCCGTCCAGGTACCGGTCCGCCTGGTTCAGGCTGACGGTGTCCGCGGTCGCCAGCACGTCGCCCGGGTCGCGCTCGGAGAGCCGCTCGGCCATCTCCTCCGAGCCGCCGAACTCCGGCCTCAGCCGGACGCCCGGATGCGTCTGCCGGTAGGCCGCGCTCATCTCGCCGAAGACCTCGGTGAGCGACGAGGACGCCAGCACCGTCAGCGTCACCGGCCCGGACGACCCGCCGCACCCGCAGAGCAGGCCCGCCACCACCAGCGGGACGAGCAGGACGGCCCCGCGGGCACGCCCGACGGCACGAACACGGAACGCTCGGGGGGAGTCGGGCATATCGCGTCATCCTAGGGACGGACCCCGCCCACGCCCCCCGATCGCCTTCGGCGTGGCGTTACTTTTCGAGGGGGGCCGACCCCCCACGCCCCCCGATCGCCTTCGGCGTGGCGTTACTTTTCGAGGGGGGCCGACCCCCCACGCCCCCCGATCGCCTTCGGCGTGGCGTTACTTTTCGAGGGGGGCCGACCCCCCACACCCCCCGATCGCCTTCGGCGTGTCGGTGCCCGGCGCTACTGTTCCCCCAACTGGAGATCACCTTCCCGGAGGCAACGGACGATGTCCCTCGACCTGATGGAACTGCTGCCCGGCGACTGGCGGGAGCGGCTCGACCCGCTGCTCGACCCGCTCGCCACCGCCGCGCTGGGCGCCTTCGTGGCGGGGGAGTACGACGCGCAGACCGTGTACCCGCCGCGCGAGGACCTGTTCAACGCCTTCCGGCACTGCCCGTTCGACGGCGCCCGCGTCCTGGTCCTCGGCCAGGACCCCTACCACGGGCCGGGCCAGGCGCACGGGCTGAGCTTCAGCGTCCGCGACGGCGTGCGGCTGCCCCCGTCGCTGCGCAACATCTACAAGGAGCTGGCCGCCGACCTGGAGGTGCCCGCCGCCGCGTCCGGTGACCTCACGCGGTGGGCCGACCAGGGCGTCCTGCTGCTGAACGCGGTGCTGACCGTGCGCGCCGGGGAGGCCGGATCACACGCCGGCAAGGGCTGGGAGGACTTCACCGACGCCGCGATCCGCGCCCTGAACGACAAGACCGACCGCGTCGTCTTCGTGCTGTGGGGCGCCTACGCGCGCAAGAAGGCGCGGCTCATCACCGGCCCGCAGCACACCGTGATCGAGTCCGCGCACCCGAGCCCGCTCAGCGCGAAGAAGTTCTTCGGCACGCGCCCGTTCAGCGCCGTGAACAAGGCCCTCGTCGACGCGGGCCAACCCGAGATCGACTGGAGCCTCGCCTGACCCGCGCCGCCTGAGCGCCCGGTCCGGCTCCCCCGCGCGGGGGACGCGGGGCCGGCAAGGCTCCCCGTGCGGGGGAGGCCCGGCACGGCGGCGCGGTGCGATCGTCGGCGCATGACCGTCTCAGCTCAGCTCGCGGCCGGGCGCACGGCGCCCCGCCGCGGCCCCGGTGCTCCGCGGGTCGCCGTCTGCGCGGCGACCGCGGCCGCCTGCGTCCCCTACCTCGGCCTCAAGATCGCCTGGTTGTCCGGCAGCACGGTCGGATGGAACGACCCCGAGGCCGCTGAGAACTCCGTCCTGTACGTGGGCAACGCGATCACCATGGTCATGGACGCGGTGGCGGTGCTCGTCGCGTGCGCGTTCACGTTCCCGTGGGGACGGCGCGTTCCGGCGTGGCTGGTGCTGCCGCCGATCTGGATCGCGACCGGCCTGCTCGCACCGATCGCGCTCGCCGTCCCGCTGGGGACGCTCGTGCAGAGCGTCGTGTCCGCGGAACCGGTGACCGGGTCGCAGAACGGCTTGCAGGGCTGGGTGTACGGCATCGTCTACACGGGCTTCACCCTGCAGGGGATCGGGCTGCTCACGGCGTTCGTCCTGGACGCGCGGACGCGGTGGCCGGAGGTGTTCGCCGTCCGCACGGCCGACGTCCCGCCCGGCCCGACGCATCGTTTGCAGGTGCTGCTGGCGCGCGGCGCGACCGTCCCCGCCGCCGTCTGCGCCGCGGCGCACCTGTTCTGGGCGTTCGGCGGGACGGCCGGCCTCCCGCACGACCAGGCGGTCGACCGCACCGCGCCGCAGCAGATCGTCGACGGCGCCTGGGGCCTCCTCGCGCTCGCCGGCGCCGCCGGGCTCCTCGCGCTGACCGGACGGGCCCGCCGCCCGTCCCGGCTCGTCGTGCCGCTGGCCGCCGCCTGGGCCGGGGCGGGCGCGACGTTCGCCTGGTCGCTGTACGGGCTGATCGTGATGCTGGCGGCCTCGACGGCGCTGGGCGCCGACTCGTCCCCGGCGAGCGGCCTGGTCGCGCTGGGCGGCGTGCTGACGGGGCTCGTCATGGCCCTGACCGGAGCGTTCCTGCTCGCCGAGCTCGGCGCCGCCCGGCGTGCGGCTCAGAGGGCCAGGCCGATGGCGAGCAGCACTCCGTAGGCGATCTGGAGGCGTCCGGTCTCGCCCAGCACCGGGATCAGGGCGGGGCCGGACGCGCCGCCCAGCACCTTCTGCGTCGGCGGGATCGACAGCGGCGCCGCCAGCAGCGCGATCAGCACCCAGGGGTGCGGCGCGGCCAGCGCCAGCACGAACATGAACGGCAGCGCGGCGCACGCGGCGTACAGGATGCGGGTGCGGCGGTCGCCGAGCAGGACCGCGAGGGTCCGCTTGCCGGACTCGCGGTCGGTGGGGATGTCGCGCAGGTTGTTGGCCACCAGCAGCGCGCAGGCCAGCAGCCCGACCGGCACCGCCGCCGCCCACCCCTCCCACGGCAGCTCCTCGGCCTGCACGTACACCGTCCCGACGACGGCGACGAGGCCGAAGAACACGAACACCGACACCTCGCCGAGGGCGCGGTAGCCGTACGGGGTCTTGCCGCCGGTGTAGAACCAGGCCGCGAGGATCGCGACCGCGCCGACCAGCAGCAGCCACCAGGTGGTGACGGCGGCGAGCACCAGCCCGGCCACGGCGGCGGCGAGGAAGCAGCCGAGCGCGGCGGCGAGTACCTGCTTGGGCGCCGCGACCTTGGATCCGACGAGGCGCAGCGGCCCGACCCGGTCCTCGTCGGTGCCGCGGATGCCGTCGCTGTAGTCGTTGGAGTAGTTCACCCCGATCTGCAGGACGAGCGCGACGAACGCGGCCAGCAGCGCGCGCCACCAGACGGCGTGGTCCACGCCGATGGCGACGCCGGTGCCGACGACGACGGGAACGAGGGACGCGGGCAGGGTGCGGGGCCGGGATCCGGCGACCCATTGGTTCAGCGTGGCCACGGTTACCGTTCGTTCTGAGGGACGACAGGGGTGCAGGGCGGCGTCAGCCGCCCCGGCGCTTCGATTCTTCCCGATGTCGATCACTGCTCGGGCGCAGCCGCAGCGAGAGCGCCAGTCCCGCCGCCAGGATCGCGGCGGTCGTGAGCGCCGCGTGCCCGGTCGCGACCGCGAGGCTCGCGTCGGCGGCGTGCGCCTCGACGGCCGTTCCGGGATCGTCGTGCAGGTCGCGCCCGTACGTCCCGGCGCTGTCGCGCAGGTGCCGGGTGACGGAGGCCTGCTGCCCGGGGGTGAGGGACGTGCCCGCCAGCCGGTCGCTCATCGCGTGCCCGAGGCTCGTGGCGAAGACCGTCCCGATGAGGGCGATGCCGAGGGCCGCGCCGACCTGCCGGGCGGTGGACTGCGTGCCGGACGCCTGCCCGGCCTGCGCGGGCGGGACGTCCGCGAGCGAGACGTTCGTCAGCTGCGCCGACGTCAGGCCGAGGCCGAGGCCGTACAGCAGCATCCACGGCGCGAGCCCGAACCCGCCGGTGGTCGCCGACACCGTCACGCCGAGCGCGAGGACGGCGGCGACCTCCAGCACCAGGCCGAACTGGACGACCCGGTGCGCGCCGCGCTTGTTGGCGAGCTTGCCCGCGTATCCGCCGGAGAGGAACGCCCCGACGGCCAGCGGCAGGATCGCGACGCTGATCTCCAGCGGGTTCGTGCCGTGCACGCCCAGCAGGAACAGCGGCAGGATGAACAGCAGCCCGAGCTCGCCCACGTTGATCAGGGACGAGGCGAGGTTGCCGTGCCGGAAGTTCGGGATCCGGAACAGCTCCAGGTCGAGCATCACCGGACGGCCCGCCGCGGCCCGCGCCCGCTCGACCACCACCAGCGCCGCGATCAGCACGATCCCCAGCGCGATCACGACCGGGACGGGCGACAGCGCGGTCCCCGGCCAGTCGAACCCGCCCGCCGAGAACCGGCGGGTGGCGGCCCACCAGCCGTAGGTCTGGCCCTCGATGAGCCCGCACACCAGGGCGCCGAGCCCGAGCGCGGACAGCACCGCGCCCGGCCAGTCGATCTCCCGGAGCACGCCCCGCGAGCCCGCGCCGGGCGCCCGGGTCTCCGGCATCAGCCGGAACGCGGCCGCGATGAGCGCCGCGCCGAGCGGCAGGTTGATCCCGAACGCCCAGCGCCAGCCGCCGCCGGTGGCGACGGCGCCGCCGAGCAGCGGGCCGAGCGCGGCCATCCCGCTGATCATCGAGCCCCAGATGCCGAACGCGATGGCACGTTCCCGCCCGGTGAACACCGCGTTCACGGTGGACAGCGTCGCCGGCAGGATCATGGACGCGCCGACGCCCTGCGCCGCCCGCGCCGCCACCAGCGCGCCCTCCCCGCCGGCCAGCGCCGCGGCGACGCTCGCCAGCGCGAACACCGCCACCCCGAGCACGAACATCCGGCGGCGCCCGAACAGGTCGCCGGCCCGGCCGAACGGGATCAGCAGCGCCGCGAACACCAGCGAGTACACCGAGGTGATCCACTCCGCGCCGGCGGTCGTCAGGTCCAGGTCGGACACGATCCGCGGCAGCAGCACGCCGACGATGGTGGCGTCCACGACGACCAGCGAGACGCCCAGGCTGATGACGACCATGGCGAGCCAGCGGCGGTGGTCGGCCGCCGGAGGCGTCACCGGGGCATGCGGCGGCGTCAGAGAGGTGGACTCGGGCACGGCCTCAACGATATGGCCGGGACGCCCATGCCCCTCACCGACCCCTGCGCAACGGCGAGCCCTCTAGGCGACCGTGATGTCGGTGTGCAGCCGGATCTGCCGGACCGGCTCACCCATGTCGAGCGTGCGGGCCGTCCCGTCGGGCGCCCAGCCCGCCCCGCCGAGGAAGGCGCGGGTGACCTCGTCCTTCTCGAACGTCCAGCCGACCAGGGTGGTGAAGCCGTCCTCGCGGAGCAGGTCGACGGTGGCGGCGAGCAGCCGGCTGCCGTGCCCGGCGCGGGCGTGCAGCGGGTCGACCAGCAGCGTGATGAGTTCGGCGGCGGCCGCGGGATCGAGGTCGGCGTCCTCGGCCGGGGCGTGCGCCGCGAACCCCACGACCAGGTCGGACGCGACGGCGACGAGCAGCCGGTGCCGCGGGCTCGGCGGGTTCGCCGCCGCGTCCGCCCAGCGCTCCCGCCACGCCTCCAGCGCGTCGGGGCCGGTCACCCGGTCCAGGACGGCGGCCGGGAGCAGGTCGCGGTAGCCGTGCCGCCAGGCGCGCACCTGGATGTCGGCGACGGCGGCCGCGTCGGCGCGGCGCGCGCCGCGCACTCCCGCATCGGGCCCGCTGGCGGTCATGGACGCCCCCTCCTGAACGATCACCGGACAGCCTAGGGCCCGCGGCCGCCTCAGGCGCGGTTGCGGGCCCGGTAGGCGCGGGTCTTGGTGCGGTTGCCGCAGGTGCGCATCGAGCACCAGGTCCGGGACCGGTTCTTGGAGGTGTCGAGGAACGCCCAGCGGCAGGTGCCCTCCTGGCAGACCTTCAGCCGCGACCAGGTGCCGCCGGCGGCCGCGGCCGTGATCGCGGCGGCGACGCGGGCGAGGCCGGCGGCGGCGGTCGCGGGCGGGTCGAGCGGGACGAGCGCGGGCCGCGCCCCGGTGAGCTCGACCCGCAGCGGCAGCGCGGACAGCGTGTCGTCCAGGTCGGCGGGCAGGTCGGGCTCCTGCGGGCCGTGGTGGCCGGCCATGGCCTCGCGCAAGCCCTCGCGCAGGGTGATCGCGGTGGCCAGGTCGGCGTCGCCGGCGGGCGTGCCGTCCGGGACGAGGCCGCGCCCGGCCAGCCACGCGGCGAGCGCGGCGGGCGACGCGAGGCCCTCGGTGCCGGAGTCGATGTCCAGCGTGTTGACGAAGTCCTGCAGCAGCAGCGCCGGGTCGTCGCCGGGGCGCTCGCCGGATCGCGCGTCGGCCATCGGTCCCTCCAGCCCTTCACCGGGCAGCCTACCAACTGTCGACACCAGTGAACGGCTTTGACCGGTTGCAGAATTCCGACACCACCGTTACCGTTTGAGTGGTGTCAACGGAGGGAGGCGCGATGAACGCGCTGCCGTATCTCGCGGGTCTCGCGACCCGGCATGCGTGGGCCGAGCGGGAGTACGCGCGGCTGCACGCCGACATCGTGGAGGCGCGGCTCGCCGCCCGCGCGCAGGCCATGGAGCGCGCCGCCCGCCGGCGCGCCCGGCTGCTCGGGCTGCGCCCGGCGCGCCCGGCCCGCCGCCCCGAACCCGCTTACTGCCGGCGCGCCGCCGCGCGCCCGGTCCGCATCACCGGCTCCCTGGAAGGAACCCGATGACCAGCCCGAAGATCGGCAACATCGTGATCGACTGCGCCGACCTGGACGCGATGGCCGCGTTCTGGGGCGGCCTGCTCGGCGCGAAGACCACCGCGTCCGACGACGGATGGCTCGACCTGGAGCCGCTGGGCGCGGGCGGGCCGCTGCTGTCCTTCCAGCGCGTCCCCGAACGAAAGACGATCAAGAACCGGCTGCACTTCGACCTGGACGTCCCGGACATCCACGCGGCCGGCGAGCGCGCCGCGAGCCTCGGCGCGACGCCGGCCGGCGAGCCGATGGGCAACCCGGAGGCGCCGTTCCGGGTGTGGCGCGACCCCGAGGGCAACGAGTTCTGCTTCTGCACGGCCCGCTGAGCGCCGCGAACGCCGGCGCGGCGCGTCAGCCGAGGACGGTCGCGAGGCGGCGGACGCCCTCGGCCAGCTCCGCCTCCGAGGACGCGCTGCCGTAGCTCAGCCGCAGGTAGGGCGCCGGGGCCTCGGCGGGGAAGAACGGCCGCCCCGCGCTCACCAGCACTCCGGCGCGCAGCGCGGCCTCGGCGACCGCGACGTCGTCCAGGCCGTCCGGCAGCCGGACCCACAGGTGGAGCCCGCCCGCCGGGCGGTCGGCCCGCAACCGCGGCAGGTGCCGGGCGAGCGCGGTGCGCAGCGCGTCGCGGCGCGCGGGCAGCGCCGCCCGGATCGCGCGCAGGTGCCGCGGCCAGCCGGGCGAGCTGACGAGCTCCAGCAGCGTCTCCTGCAGCGGCCGGGCCGGGAAGAACTCCTCGACGAGCTGCGTCGCGCGGATCCGCTCGGCGACCGGCCCGCGCGCGATCACCGCGGCGATCCGCAGGCTCGGCGCGGTGGCCTTGGTGAGCGAGGCGATGTGCACCACCCGGCCGTCGGCGTCCTGCGCGATCAGCGGCGGCGGGGGCGGGTCGATGCCGAGGTGCCGCGCGAAGTCGTCCTCGACGACGAAGGCGCCCGCCGCGCGCGCCACCGCGAGCACCCGCTCGCGGCGCTCGGCGCTCAGCACGGCCCCGGTCGGATTGTGGAAGGCGGGCTGGCAGTAGAACGCCCGCGCGCCGCTCATGGCGAACGCCTCGGCGAGCAGGTCGGGCCGGACGCCCTCGGCGTCCACCGGGACCGGCACCGGCTGCAGCCCGCTCGCCCGCGCGACGGCCAGCACGCCGAGGTAGGTCGGCGACTCGACCAGGACGGGGGCGCCGGGCGGGAGCAGCGCCCGCAGCACCGTCGTCAGCGACTGCTGCCCTCCGTTGGTGATGGTCACGTCGCCGGGAGACACGCCCCCGCCGACCGTGCGGGCGAACCAGGCGCGCAGCTCCGGTGTCCCGCCGAGCCGGGGCATGGCCCAGGCGTCCGGGCGCCGGGCGGCCCGCGCGGCGGCGTCCGCCATGGCGCGGACCGGTTGCAGGCTCGGATGCAGGTAGCCGCCGCTGAGCGCGACGGTGCCGTCGGGCGGCGGGGTGAGCAGCCAGGACACGCCCGCGGCGTCCACCGAGCGGCCCGCCAGCGTCACCGCCTGCCAGCCGTAGTCGGCCGGCTCGGCGGCGGGGGACGGGCGGCGGGCGGCGAACGCGCCCGCGCCCGGACGCGTCACGACCAGCCCCTCGGCGGCCAGCAGCCCGAGCGCCCTCGACACCGTGACCGGGCTGACGCGGTGCCGCTCCACCAGCGCCCGGCTCGACGGCAGCCGCTCGCCCGGGCTCAGCCGGCCCACCTCGACGCGCAGCGCGTCGGCCAGCGCCGCGACACTGCTATCGTTGTTCATGAGGAACAAGGATAGCGCTACTGTCGGCAGGCCGATAGCGCGCGGGACGCTCGGGCCCGGCATCGGGCTCGCCGCGCTGGGCGTGCTGATCTACTCGTTCACCCTCCCCGGCACGGAGTACGGGCTGGAGGGCCTCGACCCCTACCTGATCGGCGTCGGCCGGTCGGCCGCCGCGACCGTCCTCGCCGCGGTCGCACTGCTATCGGTCCGGGCCCGCCGGCCGCGCGGGCGCCAGTGGGGCGCGCTCGCCGTCGCGGCCGCCGGAGTGATCTTCGGGTTCCCGGTGCTGTCCACGCTCGCGCTCGACCGGGGCGCCTCGTCCGCGCACTCGGCGGTCGTGGTCGGGCTGCTGCCGGCCGCGACCGCCGTCCTCGGCGTGCTGCGCGCGGGCGAGCGCCCGTCCCGCGCCTTCTGGCTCGCCGGCGCCGCCGGGGCCGCCTGCGTCACCGGCTTCGCGCTGGTCCGCGGCGCCGGCCGGTTCAGCGCCGCCGACCTGCTGCTGTTCGGCGCGCTGCTCGCCGCCGCCGCGGGCTACGCCGAGGGCGGCCGGCTCGCCCGCGACATGCCCGGCTGGCGGGTGATCTCCTGGGCGCTCGTCCTCGCCGCGCCCATCACCGTCCCGGTCACCGGATGGCTGCTCGCCACGACGCATCCGCACTGGACGGGCCACGCCGTGCTCGGCTTCGGATACGTGACGGTGTTCTCCGCCTATCTCGGCTTCTTCGCCTGGTACGAGGGGCTGGCGCGCGCCGGGATCGCCCGCGCCAGCCAGGTGCAGCTCGCCCAGCCGGTGCTGACGCTGGTCTGGTCGTGGCTCCTGCTCGACGAGCCGGTCGACGCGGTGACCGTGCTCGCCGCCGTGGGCGTCCTCGTCTGCGTGGCCCTGACCCAGCGGACGCGGGTCCGCCGCACCCCCGCCGCTTTCCGGGCCGGGACGGGGTCGCCCACAATGGACGGTAGGGCGTCACAGAACGGTGACCATCGAGGAGCCTTCCATGGCCGACAAGCCGATCGTGCCTGAGGGCGGGTTCTGGCCCGCTCCGGAGATCCCGCAGCCGAACATCTACCCGATGGAGTGGCGGGTCGAGACCGACAAGCTCGCCGCCATCTACGAGAAGTCCAAGCGGACGGTGTGGAACCCCGCCGACCTGCCCTGGGACGAGTTGCGCCCGGAGGAGTTCGCACCGGAGCAGCGGCTCGGCATCATGTACTGGTTCGCGGTGCTGGCCAACTTCGACGCCTCCGGTCCCGCGGTGTTCGCCCGCGCCACCATCCACGCGTTCGAGCAGCACGAGGAGGACCCGGTCCGCAAGTGCTTCTTCTCGATCACGCGCGACGAGATGAACCACGAGGAATGCTGCCAGCGGTCGATCGCGCGGATCTGGCCGGGCGGCCCGCTCGACTGGCGGCCGGAGACGGACCTGGAGAAGGCCGCGCACAACAACATCGGCTGGCTCTACCACAATGGCGGCCGCTACTGGCACGGCTACAACAGCGCCGTCAACAAGTACTCGCTCGCCGTGCTGTTCACCAGTTTCATGATGGGGGAGATGGCCGCGTCGACCCTGTTCCGCGGCATGGCGTCCGGCACCCGCCATCCGCTGTTCGGCGAGATGTTCAAGCGGATCGGCCGGGACGAGTCGCGGCATCTGCAGATCTGCATGACGATCCTCGAGAACGAATGGCCCGGACTCACCGAGGACGTCAAGGGCCAGATCACCCGGCAGTTGCGGGCCGGTTTCGTGTTCCTGTCGATGATCCTCTGGGAGCCGCCGGACGGTTTCTGGGACCTGCCGCCCTACTTCCTGGCCAACCACCGCGTGCTGATGGACCACGCCCGCGACGCGGGGCTCGGCGTCCTGTCGTTCGACGAGCAGGCGGAGAACTGGCGGGTCGCGATCGCCCGCGTCCGCGCGATCGTGGAGCGCTGGGGCATCGAGTTCCCGGCCATTCCCGAGCTGGACATCTCCGGCGTCGACGTCACCGGCATCGAGGCCGAGGACATCATCCCCGTCTTCTGACCCTTCGCGAGTTGCGGCGAGTCGTCGATACGGATGGTCCGTATCGACGACTCGCCGCAACTCAACGGCTCAGTCCTTGACGATCTGGGCCAGCAGGGTGACGACGCCGACGCCGACGCCGATGGGGATCGCGGCCCGCGGGGCCAGCGCGGTCAGCGCGGCGGCGCCGGCCGCCACGAGGACGATCAGGAGCGCGCGGGTGCTGATCAGGGGTTTCGGTTCGGCCTGGTTCGGTCGTGCTCGCATGTCGGTTCGACCTCCATCCCGGTACTTCGGAACAGGATCGGGGCGGCCCCCCATCGGAACCTCCGATTCGAACCGGTGTTCGAATCGGAGGTCGCGGCGCCGCTGAACCGCCTCGTCACCACAGGGTTCCCCCGCTGCGGGCGCTCGGCGCACGCGCCACGCCGGCCCGGCACGATCATGATCGACTCATGGCCGTCGCATGCCCTGGGCCATGCCCGGCGCCGGCCCGGCCGGCTCTGGTGCGCCCGATGTGGCACGGCACTCCCGATATGACCGAGGTGTGGAGCTACACCCGGTCAACGCTGGATGTCCGATGCGCTGGCCTTGTAGGCGATCATTGCCGGATGACGGGGACGAGGCGGGCGGGCGGGGTCCGGCGCGGGGTACTGCGGTGGGCGGGCTGGACGGCGGCGTACGCGCTCGGCCTGGTGGCGATCGCCTTCGCGGGGGCGTGGGTGTGGTGGCAGCCCGAGCCCAAGGCGCACGGTACCGGGGTGAACGCGCTGTGGGCGCGCCACCAGTGGGTGGGGGAGCCGCACACCGACGCCGAATACCGGGCCCTCGCCGGGCTCCTCCAGGAGAACCGGATCACCGACGTGTTCTTCCACGCCGGGCCGTTCGAAGCGGACGGGACGGTGCCCGCGTCCAAGTACCGGTACGCGAAGCGCCTCGTCGCCGCCGTCCACAAGTACGCGCCGGGCGTGCACGCCCAGGCGTATCTGGGGCAGATCCGCACGGTCGAAGGCAAGGGCGTCATCGACCTGGACGACCCGGCGGTCCGGGGGCAGGTGCTCAAGACCGACGCGGTGTTCCTCGACCTCGGCTTCGACGGCGTCCACTACGACTTCGAGCCGATCTATCCCGACGACCGGGCGTTCCTGGCGCTGCTGGACGGCACCCGTGAGCTGACCCGCTCGCGCGGGCGCCTGCTGTCGGTCGCGCTGGAGCAGCCGCCCCTCGTGGACGCCGCGCAGCCGGTCTACAAGGCCCTGCTCCCGCGCACCGGGCCGTGGCACTACCCGCCCCGCCCGACCGACACCTTCCTGCGGCAGGTCGCCCGCCGGGTCGACCAGGTGGCGATCATGACCTACGACGTGTCGCTGCCGACGCGCTCGCTGGCGGGCTGGCACTTCGCCCGGCACACCCGGCACACCCTCGAACTCATCGGCGATCAGGTGACGGTATTCGTCGGCGTCCCCACTTACCGGCCCACGATGGACTGGGCTGAGAATCTCACCGTCGCACTCCGTGGTGTAAGGCGCGGAATCGACGAGCTGAAACGGCCGCCGAAGCGCCCGTACGGCGTCGGCGTGTACGCCGACTGGACCACCGGACCGGCCGAATGGGCCCGTTATCGCGCGACATGGCTGCCTCCCGCGACAGAAAAAGTTGGCCGCTGGGAAACCCGGCCGACTACGTACTGATTTCTTCGTATGCCCAGGTAGAAAGGGGTGTATAGCGGCGTCCCGGCGGGGTAGGGACGGGTGCGGAAGACCGGGCCGTACCAGCGGATGGCAAAGGGAAGTGGGGACGAGGCCGTGCGCATTCAGCAGAGCGTGTGGCATGACGCCGACCGCCTCGGCGAGCTGTCGGCCGAGTTCGCCGGCTGGCGGATCGGGCGGGGCGGGTCAGGGCACTGGTGGGCCGTCCGGGGCAATGATCTCGTGCGCACGCCGGACGTCGAGGAACTGCGCGGCCGGCTGCGTGAACTGACCGGAGGGTCATGTTATCCAACCGAGTCCGGGAAGTGGCCGGACTGACCCCGTAACGAGGCATTTGCGTGCCACGATGTCGGGTGTGGGAGCCGCCGCCACGCGTACCCCCGAGCGTGTGGCGGCGGCTTCTTCCATGCCCGGCGCGGGCCCGCCCGCGCCCCCGTCCGGGCCCGGCCGCGAAACCCCTCCACCTGCGGGTCCAAGCCGGCGGCCGGAACGGTACCGTTCGATGCATGGCACCCAGCACATCGACCGACGCCCCGTTCGGGCGGATGCTGACCGCGATGGTCACGCCGTTCCTGCCGGACGGCGGAGTCGACTACGACGGCGCCGCGCGCCTCGCGACCCACCTGGTCGACGAGCGGCGCCACGACGGCCTGGTCGTCAACGGGACGACCGGCGAGTCGCCGACGACGAGCGACGACGAGAAGAGCACGCTTCTGCGCGCGGTCATCGAGGCGGTCGGCGACCGCGCCGTGATCGTCGCCGGTGCCGGAACCAACCACACCGAGCACACCCTGCAACTCGCGCGGCAGGCCGAGGCCGCCGGCGCGCACGGTCTGCTCGTGGTCACCCCGTACTACAACAAGCCCCCGCAGGAGGGCCTGCTCCGCCACTTCACGGCGGTGGCCGACGCGACGGGCCTGCCGAACATGCTCTACGACATCCCGGGGCGCGCCGGGGTGCCGATCCAGAACGACACGCTGATGAAGCTCGCCGAGCACCCGCGGATCATCGCCGTCAAGGACGCCAAGGGCGACCTGTTCGGGGCGTCCCGGGTGATGGCGGAGACCGACCTGGTCTGGTACTCCGGCGACGACGTATTGAACCTGCCGTGGCTGTCGGTCGGCGCCGCCGGGTTCGTCAGTGTGGTCGGCCATGTCGTGGGCACCGAGCTCCATGAGATGATCGACGCATACCGCGCCGGTGAGCATGGGCGGGCGCTGGAGATCCACCGGCGCCTGCTGCCCGTGGTCACCGCGATCATGACCCGTACGCAGGGCGCCATCGCCGTGAAGGCAGCGCTGAACCTGCTGGGCCTTCCCGGGGGCGGCCCGCTGCGCGCTCCGCTGGTGGAGGCCACGGCCGAGTTCGCGGCGCACCTGCGCGAAGACCTCACGATAGGGGGAGTGAAAGTGCCGGAGGCAACCATTCCGGAGGTCGCCCGGTGAGCCATCCTCACCCGGAGCTCTCGGACCCGCCCGCCCCGCCCGAGGGCGGGCTGCGCATCGTCGCGCTCGGCGGGCTCGGGGAGATCGGCCGCAACATGACGGTCTACGAGCACGGCGGACGCCTGCTCATCGTCGACTGCGGCGTGCTCTTCCCCGAGACCGAGCAGCCCGGCGTCGACCTGATCCTGCCGGATTTCGAGTACATCAGGGACCGCCTCGACGACATCGAGGCCGTCGTCCTCACGCACGGGCACGAGGACCACATCGGTGCCGTCCCGTACCTGCTGCGCGAGCGCCGCGACATCCCCCTGATCGGCTCGAGGCTCACCCTGGCCCTGCTGGAGGCCAAGCTCACCGAGCACCGCATCAAACCGGTCACCGACGTGGTGGCCGAGGGCGACCGGCGCACGTTCGGGCCGTTCGACTGCGAGTTCTTCGCCGTCAACCACTCGATCCCGGACGCCCTCGCGCTCGCCGTCCGCACCACCGCCGGGCTCGTCCTGCACACCGGCGACTTCAAGATGGACCAGCTGCCGCTGGACGGCCGCCTCACCGACCTGCCCGGGTTCGCCCGGCTCGGCGCCGAGGGCATCGACCTGCTGCTGTCGGACTCCACCAACGCCGAGGTCCCCGGCTTCGTCACCAGCGAGCGCAACATCGGGCCGGTCGTCGACGAGGTGTTCCGCACCGCGCAGGAGCGGCTCATCGTCGCGTGCTTCGCCTCGCACATCCACCGCGTCCAGCAGGTGCTGGACGCCGCGGTCGCCAACGGCCGCAAGGTGTGCTTCGTGGGCCGCTCGATGGTCCGCAACATGGGCGTCGCCCGCGAGCTGGGCTACCTGAACGTCCCCGAGGACATCATGGTCGACCAGAAGGAGCTGGACGACATCCCCGGCGACCGGCTGGTGCTGGTGTGCACCGGCTCGCAGGGCGAGCCGATGTCGGCCCTGTCGCGGATGGCCAACCGGGACCACTCGATCCGCATCACCGACCGCGACACGGTGATGCTGGCGTCCTCGCTCATCCCCGGCAACGAGAACGCGGTGAACCGCGTCATCAACGGCCTCACCCGGTGGGGCGCGCGGATCGTGCACAAGGGCAACGCGCTGGTGCACGTGTCGGGGCACGCGTCGGCGGGCGAGCTGCTGTACGTGCTGAACGTGACCAAGCCCGGCAACTTCATGCCGATCCACGGCGAGTGGCGGCACCTGCGGGCGCACGCCAAGCTCGCCGCGCTCACCGGCGTCCCCGACGACAACATCGTCATCGCCGAGGACGGCGTGGTCGTCGACCTGGTGGACGGGCACGCCAAGATCGTCGGTGCCGTCCCGGCCGGGTACGTGTACGTGGACGGCCTGTCGGTCGGCGAGGTCACCGAGACCTCGCTGAAGGACCGGCGGATCCTCGGCGAGGAGGGCTTCGTGTCCATCGTCGTCGGGATCGACTCCACCTCCGGCAAGCTGGTGGCCGGGCCCGAGGTGCACGCCCGCGGCGCCGGCATCGTCAACGAGGACTTCAACGAGATCATCGAGCGGATCGAGGGGGTCCTCGCCGGCGCGGCCGGCGACGCGGTCAACGACCAGCACCAGATCAACCAGCTGATCCGCCGCACGGTCGGCAAGTGGGTGAGCGACAACTACCGCCGCCGCCCGATGATCATCCCGGTGGTCGTCGAGGTGTAGCCGCCGTCCCGGTATGGGGCAACACGCCCGTTCGCCGTCCCGGGAACCCCCGGCGTCCTTGGTTACTCTCATAACCATGGCCACACGTGCGTCCGGGGGAGCGAAGACCACCTCCTCGCGTACCGGGGGCAGCGCGGCTCGCAAACCCGCAGGGCCGTCCCCCCGGAAGCGAACGAGCGGCAGTGCGAAGGGCGGTGGCGCGAAGGGCGGCGGAGCCAGGAGCGGTGCGGCCAAGGGCGGCGCGGGCCGGGGCTCCGGCCGCGGGCGCCCGCAGCAGCAGAGGCCCGACCCGATCTCGCAGGCCGTCCTCGGGTTCTTCAAGCTGCTGTTCAAGCTGTACCTGCTCGCGGCGGTCACCGTCGGCTCCATCTTCCGCGCCTACGGCAACGGCGCCCGCAACCTCGACCCCGAGCACCGGCGCGACGGGCTCGGGCTCGCGCTGCTCGGCTCGTCGATCGTGCTGGCGTCGGTCACCTGGTTCCGGCCCGACGGCGTCGTCACGATCGCGCTGGAGAAGGTCGTGCGCGGCGGCATCGGCATCGTCGCGATGGCGCTGCCGGTGGTGCTGGCGCTGCTGGCGTGGCGGACGCTGCGCCATCCCGAGCAGAACGAGGAGACCGGGCGCGTCGTCATCGGCCTGACCGCGCTCACCGTCGGCGTGCTCGGCGTCCTGCACATCGCCGCGGGCATCCCGTCCCCGGCGAAGGACATGCCCGGGGTCCGCGACGCCGGGGGCGTCGTCGGCTGGCTGGTGTCGGCGCCGCTCGACGCCGCGCTCAGCGGCTGGGTGGCGGTGCCGCTGCTGCTCCTGCTGTCGGGGTTCGGGCTGCTGGTCATCACCGCGACCCCGATCGCGAAGGTGCCCGAGCGGGTCGGCGACCTGTGGGCCGTCGCGACGCTGCAGGGCCGTCCGGAGCGCCCGTCCGACACGGTGGAGGGCGAGCAGGAGGCGCCGAAGAAGCGCCGCCGCAAGAAGAAGGCGGAGGAGGCCGGCGACGAGCTGGAGGTCGGCGAGCACTCCAAGCCGTACGACACGCCGCTGCTGGAGGACGAGCCGAAGCGCGCCGACCGGCCGGTCCGCGACCTCGCCGACGAGCTGTTCGAGCCGGACCCGTTCGGCGGCGACGTCCCGCCGCCGGCCCCGCCGGCCGACGACGGGCCGCCGCTGGACGACGCGCCGCCGGAGGAGTTCGCCCCGGCCGAGCAGCCCGAGCGCGCCGAGGTCCGCGACCCGACGCCGGCGCCGCGCAGCTCCGAGCAGCTGCCGCTGTCGTCGTCCGGTGAGATCTACGTGCTGCCGGATCCGATGGTGCTGCGGCCGGGCAGCGTGTCCAAGCCGCGCACGAAGGCCAACGACACGGTGGTGAACGCGCTCACCGGGGTGCTGGAGCAGTTCGACATCGACGCGCAGGTCACCGGGTTCACCCGGGGGCCGACGATCACCCGGTACGAGATCGAGCTGGGCCCGGCGGTGAAGGTCGAGAAGGTCATCGCGCTGACCAAGAACATCGCGTACGCGGTGAAGAGCGCGGACGTGCGGATCATCTCCCCGATCCCCGGCAAGTCGGCGATCGGGGTGGAGATCCCGAACACCGACAAGGACATCGTCAGCCTCGGCGACGTGCTGCGGTCCCCGGCCGCGACCAACGAGCACCATCCGATGGTGGTGGGGCTCGGCAAGGACGTCGAGGGCCGCACGGTGGTGGCGAACCTGGCGAAGATGCCGCACATCCTGATCGCGGGCGCGACCGGCGCGGGCAAGTCGACGTGCATCAACGGGCTGATCACCTCGGTGCTGATGCGGTCGACGCCGGACGAGGTGCGGATGATCCTGGTCGACCCGAAACGGGTCGAGTTGACCATGTATCAGGGCATTCCGCATCTGATCACCCCGATCATCACAAATCCCAAAAAAGCGGCCGAGGCGCTGGAATGGGTCGTCGGTGAAATGGACCGCCGGTACGACGACCTCGCCGCGTCCGGGTTCCGGCACATCGACGACTTCAACAAGGCGGTGAAGGCGGGCAAGCTCACCGCGCCGCCCGGCAGCGAGCGCGTCTACACCCCCTACCCCTACATGCTGGTGATCGTCGACGAGCTCGCCGACCTGATGATGGTCGCGCCGCGCGACGTCGAGGACTCGGTCGTGCGCATCACCCAGCTCGCCCGCGCCGCCGGCATCCACCTGGTGCTGGCGACGCAGCGGCCGTCCGTGGACGTGGTGACCGGCCTCATCAAGGCCAACGTGCCGTCCCGGCTGGCGTTCGCGACGTCCTCGCTGTCGGACAGCCGCGTCATCCTCGACCAGCCGGGCGCGGAGAAGCTGGTCGGGCAGGGCGACGCGCTGTTCCTGCCGATGGGCGCGAGCAAGCCGATGCGGATCCAGAACGCCTACGTGTCGGAGAAGGAGATCCACGGGATCGTCGACCACTGCAAGGGGCAGATGGAGGCGCACTACCGGGAGGACGTCGCCGAGTCGTCCGCGCCGAAGAAGGAGATCGACGAGGACATCGGCGACGACATGGACCTGCTCGTCCAGGCGATCGAGCTGGTGGTGTCGACGCAGTTCGGGTCGACCTCGATGCTGCAGCGCAAGCTGCGCGTCGGGTTCGCCAAGGCGGGCCGGCTGATGGACCTGATGGAGAGCCGCGACATCGTCGGGCCGAGCGAGGGCTCCAAGGCCCGCGACGTGCTCGCCAAGCCCGACGACCTGCCCGGGGTGCTCGCGGAACTGCGCGGCGGAGGCTGACCGGCCGTTCCCCCGCGGCTCTTACCGCGGGGGAACAATGGAATGTCCGCCCGGTTGCCGTCATATGGCCGTCCGATCCAGGGACGGGCATGGCGGAATGATGCGAAATCTTGCCCTGTTTCGAACGTGTTGGCGCTCGCCGAGCGGGCATTCCCGTTTCTAGACTGGTGTCGCATCAGCGTGGAACCAGCCGTGGACGCGCTCGAAGGAGGCCTGGCGTGAGCATCGGTGAGACCTTGGCCCAGGAGCGTCGGCAGGCGGGTCTCTCGGTGACGCAGGTCAGCCTCCACACGCGGATCCGCGAGACGGTGATCCGCGGCATGGAGTCCGACGACTTCTCCGCCTGCGGCGGCAACTTCTACGCCCGCGGCCACATCCGCAGCATCGCGCGGGTCATCGGCATCGACCCCGAGCCGCTCGTCACCGAGTTCGACGCCGCGCACGGCGGCGCGCCGCAGCCGGTGTCGGCGACGGCGGCGTTCGAGCCGGAGCGCCCGATCCCCTTCCGCGAGCGCCGCTCGGCGAACTGGAGCGCGGCGATGGCCCTCGCCCTCGCCGTCGTGGTCATCGGCGGGGTGTTCCAGGCCATCCGGCACGACGGCGGGCACGAGCGGCACACCGCGCGGCAGGTCGCCGGGACGCCCGCGGCGCGCACCCCGAAGCCGAGCCCGTCACCGCCGGCCAAGACGACCGACCCGGTGGCGGCGGCCCCGCGCACCAAGGTCGAGGTCCAGGTCGTCGCCAAGCGGACGGTCTGGGTCAACGTCCGCGGCGACAAGGGCAAGGCGCTGTACTCCGGCGTGCTGCGCAGCGGCGACCAGAAGAAGTGGACCGCCAAGAAGAAGATCAGCATGGTGATCGGCATCGGCGGCGGCGTCCGGCTCACCGTGAACGGCAAGGACATCGGCACGCCCGGCAAGGGCAAGGGCGTGCAGCGGCTCAGCTTCGACCGCAACGACCCGGCGGCGGCCTGACGCCGCGATCCGGGCCCGCCCGGCCCCGTCCGGGGGCGTGACCGCCCGGTCGCCGCACCGGCGGGGCGCGGGTCCGCCAGGTCCCGGCGCCCATTACCTTAGGGGCATGTCGACTCGCCGCAAGGTCTCGCTGATCACGCTGGGCTGCGCCCGCAACGAGGTGGACTCCGAGGAGCTCGCCGCGCGCATGGAGGACGCCGGCTGGGACCTGGCCGACGGCGCGGACGGCGCCGACGTCGTGGTCGTCAACACCTGCGGCTTCATCGAGGCGGCCAAGAAGGACTCGATCGACACGCTGCTGGCCGCGCACGACTCCGGCGCCAAGGTCGTCGCCGCCGGCTGCATGGCCGAGCGGTACGGCAGGGAGTTGGCGGAGGCGCTGCCGGAGGCCGACGCGGTGATCGGCTTCGACGACTACCTGTCGATCGGGGAGCGGCTCGACGAGGTGGTGGAGGGCCGCGCGCGCGAGGCGCACACCCCGCGCGACCGCCGCACGCTGCTGCCGATCAGCCCCGTCGAGCGCTCCGCGTCCGCGCCGGACGTGGCGATCCCCGGGCACGGCGGCCCCGGCGACCTGCCGGCCGGCCTGGCCCCCGCGTCGGGACCGCGGGTGCTGCGGCGGCGCCTCGGCGGCGGCCCGGTCGCCCCGCTGAAGCTGGCGTCCGGCTGCGACCGGCGCTGCACGTTCTGCGCGATCCCGGCGTTCCGCGGCGCGTACGTGTCGCGCCCGCCGGCGGAGGTGCTGGAGGAGGCGCGCTGGCTCGCCGGCCACGGCGTCCGCGAGCTGGTGCTGGTCAGCGAGAACTCCACCTCCTACGGCAAGGACCTCGGCGACCTGCGGGCGCTGGAGAAGCTGCTTCCGGGCCTCGCCGCCGTGGACGGCATCGAGCGCGTCCGGGTCAGCTACCTGCAGCCCGCCGAGACCCGGCCGGGGCTGATCGAGGCGATCTGCGGCACGCCCGGCGTCGCGCCGTACTTCGACCTGTCCTTCCAGCACGCCAGCGGACCGGTGCTGCGCTCGATGCGGCGGTTCGGCGACCGCGTCCGGTTCCTTGAGCTGCTCGACCAGATCCGCGCGCTGGCCCCGGAGGCGGGCGTGCGGTCCAACTTCATCGTCGGGTTCCCCGGCGAGACCGAGGACGACTACGAGGAACTGGCGGAGTTCCTGTCCGCCGCGCGGCTCGACGCGATCGGCGTGTTCGGCTACTCCGACGAGGACGGCACCGAGGCCGCGAACCTGCCCGGCAAGGTCGACCCGGACGAGATCGCCCGCCGCGTCGAGGACCTGACGGAGCTCGCCGAGGAGCTGACCGCGCAGCGCGCCGAGGACCGCGTCGGCACCGCGATCGACGTCCTGCTGGAGGACAAGGCGGACGGCGGGTTCGAGGGCCGCGCCGCGCACCAGGCGCCCGAGGTGGACGGGACGGTGCTGGTCCGCGGCGAGGGACTGGCCCTCGGCGAGATCGTCGCCGCCCGCGTCACCGGTGCCGACGGAGTGGACCTCGTCGCGGACGTGTCATGATCGCGGGCATGCCCGAACCGGTCGCCGGGGCGCCCGATCCGCCGCCCGCGAGCGTCTACAACGTCGCCAACGCGCTGACGCTGCTGCGCATCGCGCTGGTCCCGCTGTTCGTGTGGCTGCTGTTCCTGGACGGCACCGGCTGGCGGATCGGCGCGTTCGCGGTGTTCGCCGCCGCGTCCGTCACCGACAAGATCGACGGGGATCTGGCCCGCTCCCGCGGCCTGGTCACCGACTTCGGCAAGATCGCCGACCCGATCGCCGACAAGGCGCTCATCGGGGCCGCCCTGGTCAGCCTGTCGGCGCTGGGCGAGCTGTGGTGGTGGGTGACGGTCGTCATCATGGTCCGCGAGATCGGCATCACGCTGATGCGGTTCGTCGTCATCCGGTACGGGGTGATCCCGGCCAGCAAGGGCGGCAAGCTGAAGACGATGCTGCAGGTCTTCGCGATCGGGTTCTTCATCCCGCCCGGCCCGCTGGACTACCTGCGCTGGGTGACGATGGGCGCGGCCCTGATCGTCACCGTCGTCACCGGCGCCGACTACGTCGTGCAGGCCTGGCGCCTGCGCCGCGCGCCGCGCTCCTGAGGCGCCGCGCTCCGGGCTCCTGACCGGCAGCCGGCATCAGGTCGCGGACAGCTCGGCGCCGACGCGCAGGACGCCGGTGACGCGCGGGACGCCGAGCCGGCCGAACACGATCTCGCGGGAGCCGTCGAAGCGCCCGGTGCGGTACCCGGCGAGCGCGCGCAGCGGCGCGGGGGAGCGCCGGGCCGTCTCCTGGTCGGTGTTGATGATGACGCAGCGCCCGCACGGCTTGATCAGCTCGATCTCGGCGCCGCCGCGCAGCCGGGTGACACCGTCCTCGCCGTAGGGGCCGAGGCCGCGCAGGACGATGTTGGGCCGGAACCGGTCCATCGGGAGCGGCGCGTCCACCCGGCCGTTCAGGTCGTCGAGCGACTCGGCGGACAGCACCGAGACCGGGTACCCGTCCGCGAACGTCAGCGTGCCGCCGCCGCGCTGTGTCGGGCGCGTCCCGGTGAAGCGGACGAGGCGGCAGTCGATGCCGAGGGCGTCGGAGAACCATCCGGCGGCGTCGTCGCCCTGGTCGACGCCCTGGCAGGGGCGGCGGTGCACGGTGACGTCGCGCGCCGGCCCGTCGGCGGCCTCGCAGATCAGGGGCGAGTCGGCGAGCGGCGTGTGGACGGTGAGCTTCGCGCCGTCGTAGGCGGGCCGGAGCAGGGCGAGTTCGGGCACCTCCCGCTGCGACAGGTGCCGCCCGTCCGGGCGGACGAGCATGAACGCGCGGTCGTGCCGGAGCCCCTGCGGTGTCAGCTCGGCCTCGGCGAGCGCGCCACCGCCCGCGCTCTTGATCGGGAAGACGTTCAGTCCGGCGATGACGGCGATCATGAGGCGACGTTAGAGCGGCGTCCGGCGGGTGACCAGGAGAACAGGCGATACTTGACACCGATTGGTCAGTTTGGGGGCCGGAGGTCGATGAGCGGGCAAGGCTTCACCTATCGCGAGGTCGGCGCGACGCGGGACGCCGACCGGCCGCCGGGGTACCGGCATCTGCGGGTGCGCACGCTCGTCGGCGCCGGGCCGGACGCCTTCCGGAACGCCTCGGACGCGCTGATGGAGTTCTGGATGCACCGGGCGCTTCCGGCGCGCGTGCGGGCGTCGGCTCCGCGCGCGGCGCCCGGCGTGAGCGTCGAGATGGGCCTCGGGATCGGGCCGCTCCGGCTGACGGCGCCGTGCCGGGTCGTCTGGACGCAGGAGGAGGAGCGCCGCGCCGGATGGGCCTACGGGACGCTGGAGGGCCATCCGGTGGCGGGGGAGGAGGCGTTCGTCGTGCACCTGGACGACGGGGGCGAGGTGTGGCTGACGGTCACCTCGTTCAGCCGTCCGGCCACGGCGCCGGCGAGGCTGGCGGGGCCGTTCGGCCCGCTGTTCCAGCGCGCGTACGCGCGGCGCTGCGGGGCCGTCCTGCGCCGGCTGGCGCGCCCCTGACCCCCGGAGGAGGCCAGGGCCGCGAACGGATACGGCCGCCATGCGGGCTGC
The DNA here is from genome assembly GCF_041951385.1 of Actinomadura sp. NTSP31. Lineage (NCBI taxonomy): Bacteria > Bacillati > Actinomycetota > Actinomycetes > Streptosporangiales > Thermomonosporaceae > Actinomadura > Actinomadura sp. NTSP31. The sequence goes on from NZ_JBGNUT010000015.1 coordinate 220,049, forward strand.
GGGAGCACGCCCACCCCGGTCGTGCCCCGCAGCCCCGTTCATGGCGGCCGCACTGGCAATTATCCCTGTGAATGGGGAGTGGTCGCGACATGGCAAATGAGTTCTGACTCACAAAATGACGGCACGTGTGGCCGATGGTGGACCGCGGAACGCAATGGCGCAGGTCGGGGCGGTGCGACGATGCGCGCCCCGGTCGCGTTCCCATCCGCGCGCAGTGTGCGGGGCCGCGCGGGTGTGTGACACAATGCACGGCTCGCGTTTTTCCCCGCCAACGAAATGGGATATGCGGCGGACGATCAGGCAAGTGGTGTTTGCCGAGAAAGAGTCCTTCGTCCTGATTCGGCCGTCCGGCGCCGTCAACCGGGCGCGCCCCGCCGCCGTCGGCGCCCCGCTCCGGTCGCTCGCCGGCTCCGGCCGCCCGCGTGCGAGGCCCGCTCCGGACCGTCCGCCCCGGCCGGTAGATTCGGCTGGTCGGCGAACGGGACGGGGAAGCGATGCGGGTCGAACTGCTCACCGTCGGGGACGAGTTGCTCCTCGGCGACACCATCAACGGGAACGCGGCCTGGCTCGGGCAGCGCCTCGCCGAGCACGGCGTCGAGGTGACCCGCAGCGTGGTCGTCGGCGACGAGATGGACGTCATCGTCGCCGCCGTCCGGTCCGCGCTGGAGCGCGCCGACGCGGTGATCACCACCGGCGGCCTCGGCCCCACCTACGACGACCTGACCCGCGACGCGCTCGCGCGGGCCGCGGGCGTCCCGCTGGTCCGCGACCCGGGCCTGGAGCGGCGCCTGCGCGAGCGCGCCGAGGCGGCCGGGCGGGAGTTGCAGCCGATGGCGTTCCGCATGGCGGAGGTCCCCGAGGGGGCCGGGCTGCTGCGCAACTCCGCCGGCACCGCCCCCGGCCTGCGCGTCGAGCTGGACGGCGGCGTCGTCTACGCGCTGCCCGGCGTCCCGTTCGAGATGCGCACGATCATGGACGAGGTCGTGCTGCCGGAGATGGCCGCGACCGCCGGGCTGCCCGCGGTCGCCCGCCGCACGCTGCGCACCGCCGGGATCTGGGAGTCGGTCGTCGCGACGCGGCTCGCCGAGGTCGAGGCCATGGACGGGGTGAAGCTGGCCTACCTGCCCGACCCCGCCGAGGTGAAGATCCGCATCACCACGGTCGGCGCGGACCCGAAGGGCCGGCTCGACGGCGTCGAGATGCGCGTCCGCGAACTGCTCGGCCCGGTCGTCTACGGAGTCGGCGACGAGACGCTCGACCGCGTCGTGCACCGGCTGCTCGCCGAGCGCTCCGCCACCGTCGCGGTCGCCGAGTCGCTCACGGGCGGCCTCATCGGCGCCGAGCTGACCGCGATGCCCGGCTCGTCGGAGACGTACGCGGGCGGGATGGTGACGTACGCCACGGAGCTGAAGCACCGCCTGCTCGGCGTCCCGGAGGACCTGCTCGCCGAGCACGGGGCCGTCCATCCCGACGTGGCGGCCGCGATGGCCGCGGGCGTCCGCGACCGGCTCGGCGCGACCTACGGGCTCGCGGTGACCGGCGTCGCCGGCCCGTTGCCGCAGGACGGGCGGCCGGTGGGAACGGTCTATATCGGCGTGACCGGACCCGGGGATACGCGCACCGTGGTCAGGCCGAAACTCCCCGTGCCCGGCACCGGGCCGGAGGTCCGCGCGGTGCTCCGCCGGATGACCGTGGTGCACGCGCTTGAGCTGCTCAGACGTGTCCTGCTGGGGCTTGACGCCGAGGTCGCGACCGGGGACGCTCGGGAAGATCGGGAAGTTCGGGGCTGATTACAGCGTTACGTTCCGAGCGAACACGAAATCAACGGTCTGCCATGGCCACCGCCAAGCCGGGTACGGTGGAACCGGCAGATGGTCCGAACTGAGGGAGGGAGCGAGACGATGGTCCTGCTTCGCCAGCTGCTCGGTGACGTACTGCGGCAGCTGCGGCTGCGCCAGGGACGCACCCTCCGTGAGGTCTCCGCGGCCGCGCGGGTTTCCCTCGGCTACCTGTCCGAGGTCGAACGTGGGCAGAAGGAGGCCTCCTCCGAACTGCTCTCCTCGATCTGCAAGGCGCTGGGCGTTCCGCTGTCGCACGTGCTCAGGGAGGTGGCCGACTCGCTGGCCCTCGCCGAGCTGCAGCACGAGCCGGTCATGGCGGGCGCGCCCGAGCACGAGCGGATCCCCACCGAGCGCATTCCGGAGACCCCCGAGGAGATCACCGGCGAGTTCCGCGGCGACATGGTCGCGGCCTAGCCACCGCAGATCGCCGTACCGGCCGCCGCCCGCCGGTCGGCGGGCGGCGCGGGGCTCATGCCCCACGGGGCCGCGGGTGTGCGCGGCCTCACGCATGAGCTCGGCATATGCGGGGAGGCTCTCCCGTTGTAGCGGATGACCGTAACGACGCGGAAGGAGCCCGACAATGGCGGCCGTCAAGAGCCCGCTCTCCGACGAGGCACTGAAGGTCACCGGGCAGGCCCTGCAGGGCGCCCTCGTGGACCTCATCGATCTTTCGCTCGTGGCCAAGCAGGCGCACTGGAACCTGACCGGTCGCCACTTCAAGGTCGTGCACGAGCACCTGGACGAGGTCGTCGACCTCGCCCGCGGCGGCCAGGACGACGTGGCCGAGCGCGCCGTGGCGATCGGCGTCAACCCCGACGGCCGTGCCCGCACGGTCGCGGACCGCACCGAAATCCCGCAGCTCGAGGCCGGATACCTGGCCGACGACAAGGTCGTCGCGGCGATCACCGACGTCCTCGCCCAGATCATCGCGCGGTTCCGCGAGCGGATCGCGGCGACCGACGAGCCCGACCCCGTCACCCAGGACCTGCTCATCGGCATCACCCAGGAGCTGGAGAAGCAGCACTGGATGTTCCAGGCGCAGACCTGACCGCGCGGCGCGCGGATCCCCGCGCCGCGCCGCCGCGATCCTCGGCGCGGCCCCGGATCCGGACGGAGAAAGGCCCGGCCCCTCGTGTGGGGCCGGGCCTTTCCGCGTGCGGGCGGCTTCAGGGCCCTGCGCGGGTCAGCCGCGCAGGTGCTCCAGCACGGTCTCGGCGAACTCGACGGCCAGCGGGCTCAGCGCGTCCCAGCGGCGCGCCGCCCAGCCGGCCGTGAGCGGCGGCAGGCCGGGGATCGGGATCAGCCGCACCTCGCCCCGCCCGCCGCCCCAGCCGGGCAGCGCGGGCAGGATCGCGTGGCCGAGGCCGAGTTCGGCCAGCAGCAGCGCGGTGTCCCAGTCGGCGACGCTGGTGCTGGACGTCAGCCGCACCCCGTGCCGTTCGAGGTGCATCTCCAGGTGGACGCGGGACGTCGAGTGCGCGGGCAGCTCGATGTGCCGGATGCCCGCCAGGTCGCCGAGCGCGATCGCCTCGCGGCCGGCCAGCGGGTCGCCGGTGTGCACGGCCAGCACCCAGGGCAGCTCGCAGGACGCGCGCTGCTCGACGCCGTCCAGCGGCGGGCCGATCGTCACCCAGGCCAGGTCCGCGGTGTGCGTCCGCACCGCCTCCAGGCAGCGGCGGCTGGACCCGGCGGTCTCGAACTGCAGCGCCGCGTCGGGATGGCGGGTCCGGAACGCGGCCACCCCGGCGGCCATGAAGTGCCGGACGGTGGTGGCGCCCGTCGCGATCCGGACCGTCCCGCCGACGCCGCGGCGCAGGTCGTCCAGCTGCCGGAGCGCCGCGTCCAGCCCGGCGATGCCCTCGGTCGCGGCCCGGTGCAGGATCCGGCCGGCGCGGGTGGGCAGCACCCCGCGCGGCCGCCGCTCCAGCAGCACCAGCCCGGTCTCCCGTTCGAGCCGCTTGACGTGCTGGCTCACCGCGGACTGGCTGCACGACAGGTCGCGGGCGACGGCGCTCAGGTTGCCGGCCGCGCAGACGGCCACGAACACGCGCAGGTCGTCGAGGGTCATTCGCCCAAGCTAGACCTGGGAGATCGATAAGGAAACCCGAGAATTGACTTGGAACGATCGCAACCGGAGGATGATCGGGCGGGCGCAGGATCCGGCGACCCGCTCCCGGCGGCGACCCGTCCGCGACCTCGAGGCGCCGGACGGGCGCCGACCCCGGCGTCCTACCGGGACGGCTGGCAGCGCGGGCACCAGAACGCCGTGCGGTCGCCCACATCGGACGCCTGGGGAGCGCGTTCGATCCGGGTCCCGCAGCGGCGGCAGGGGCGTCCGGCGCGCCCGTACACCCAGTGCTCCCGCCCGCGCGCCAGGTTCCCCGTGGTGACGTGGCCGTGCCGCTCCTTGTTGGCGTCCAGCAGCCGGTGAGCGAGCTCCACCAGGCCGGGCAGGTCGGGGACGTCCGAGACCGGCGTCCACGGGTGCACGCCGCGCAGGAACAGGATCTCGGCCTTGTAGACGTTGCCGATCCCGGCGAGCCGGGTCTGGTCGAGCAGCGCCTCGCCGATCGCGCGGCCGGGCCGCTCCTCCAGCCGGGCGGCGGCCCGCGCGGCGAGCCCGGCGTCCCAGCCGGGATCGAGCAGGTCGGGGCCGAGGTGGCCGACGGCCGCGTCCTCCTCGGCGGTGCGCAGCAGCTCGACCAGCCCCAGCGAGGAGCCGACCGCCTGCCGCTCCGCGTTCGCCAGCACCAGCCGGACCCGGTGGTCGCGCGGCGGCGGCCCGGCGGGCCGGATCTGCCAGCGGCCCTCCATGAGCAGATGGGTGTGGATCGTCAGGCCGCCCTCGACACGGATGAGCAGATGCTTGCCGCGCGAGACCACGTCGAGCACCGTCCGCCCGCGCAGGTCGGCGGTCGCCAGGCGGGGCACCCGGAACTGGGCGCGCGTCAACGGCCGCCCGGCGAGCGCCTCGCGCAGGCGCCGGGCGGTCAGCCAGACGACGTCGCCTTCCGGCACGGTGCCGACCCCGCCGCTAGATGAAGGAGGGGCTCTCCCAGGCCGACGGGTCCTCGGTGAGCTTCTGGACGCCCTCCGGCAGCTTGCCGGCGGCGATGTGCCCGAGGCTCACCCGCTCGAGGATCGCCCGCTCGCTGGCGCGCAGCGCGATCCACACCTCCTGCAGCGACCGCGCCGGCCCTTCGTAACCGACGTGCTCCGGACGCTCGCCGCGGACGCCGAGCAGCGGCCCGTCGATCGCGCGGATGATGTCGGCCAGGGATATCTGCTCGGCGGGCCGCGCCAGCCAGTAGCCGCCCTCAGGGCCGCGCTGGCTGCGGATGAGCCCGGAACGGCGCAGCTGGCCGAGGATGTTCTCGAGGAATTTGGGCGGGATCTGCTGGGCCTCCGCGAGCTGGACCGCGGTCACCGGGTGACTCCCGGCCACCGCCAGCTCCGCGGCGGCACGCAACGCGTAGTCGACCCGAGCGGACAATCGCATGTACGTATTATCCCTTGCCGATCGGACTGGTCGGGCTCTGGCCCATGGCATTGCCCTCGGCGGTCGGCCCTGGGGGCCTCCCTTCAACGGGCCATGCGGCGATCGCTGTGTTGATTGCACCGCCCTCGGCGGTCGGCCCCGGGGGCCTCCCTTCAACGGGCCATGCGGCGATCGCTGCATCGCTTCGACTCGCCCCGGGGGCTCGCTGCGCGATCAAGTTCTCGCTTCGCTCGAACTTGGCTTCGCTCGCGATCGCGACGGTCCAGGTCGTCGCGTGGCTGGGAATGAAGCCTGATGTCGTGTGGTCTTGGGTTCTCGCTTCGCTCGCAACTGTGGTGGGGTCAGGCTAGGCCCAGGAGTTCTGCGGCGGCTTGGGCGTTGGCGGCGGCGGCGCCGTAGGTGGCCAGGTGGACGGCGGCGTCGGGATGCCAGACCGGCAGTCCCATCTCCACGACCACGGTGTCGGGACGGGCCGTCAGCAGGGCGCGGGCGAGCGCCCGCTGGGCCGCGTGCCGGTGGGCGTCCCGCAGCACGACGACCAGCCCGCGTCCCCTGGCACGTTCCAGGACGCCTTCCACCTCTCCGGGCGCCCCCGCGGCCCGGACGGCGTCGGGCGCCCACGGGTGCAGGCCCCAGGGCGTCGGCCCCACCGCGATGTTGCCGCTCGCCTCGGCCTCGACCACCAGCGGCGCCCCGTTCCAGCCCGGCAGCGAGCCCGTCACCCGCAGCGCCCGGCGGGCCGCCTCCAGGCCGGCGGCGCGGTCGACCGCGGCGGGGCTGCCGCCGGCGAGCCACTCGCGCAGCCGCCGGGTCCGCTCCGCCGCGTCGAACAGCCGCGCGACCGGCAGCCGCCCGGTGCGCACCGCCTCCTCGATGGCCGCCAGCGTCGCGTGGAGCGACTCGGCGTGCTCGTTCGGGCCGAGGCACAGCAGGTCCGCGCCGGCGGCCAGCGCGCGCACCGACGCCTCCGGGATGCCGATCGCGCCGCTCGCGCCCTGCATGTCCAGCGCGTCGGTGACGATCACGCCCGCGTAGCCGAGGTGCTCGCGCAGCAGCCCGGTGATCGCGGCGGGGGACAGGGTCGCCGGCACCCCGCCGGTGATCGCGGGCAGGTTGAGGTGCCCGGTCATCACCGCGCGGGTGCCGGCCGCGATCGCCGCCCGGAACGGGACCAGCTCGCGGCGGTCCAGCAGCTCCAGGTCGGCGTCGACGATCGGGACGCCTAGGTGGGAGTCGTCCACGGTCGCGCCGTGGCCGGGGAAGTGCTTGCAGCAGGCGGCGACGCCCGCCTCCTGGGTGCCGGTCACGGCCGCCGCCGCGTGCCGGGCGACCAGGGCCGGGTCGGACCCGAAGGAGCGGGTCCCGATCACCGGGTTGTCGTCGGCGGTGTTGACGTCCACCGACGGCGCGAAGTTGAGGTTGACGCCGACCTCGGACAGCTCGGCCCCCAGCGAGCGGTAGATCCGCCGGGTCAGCTCCGGGTCGTCGACCGCCCCGAGCGCGGCGTTGCCCGGGTAGGGGCTGCCGGTGGCGTGCCCGCCGAGCCGGGTGACGTCGCCGCCCTCCTCGTCGATGGTGACGAAGGGGTCGCCCGCCTTGCGCATCCGCGCGGTGAGCGCGGCCAGCGACTCCGGGCTCGGCACGTTGCCGGTCAGCGCGAACAGCGTCACGCCGCCGAGGCCCGCCTCCAGCTCGTCCAGCACCCAGCGGGGCGCGGACGCGCCCGGGAAGGACGGCAGCAGCGTGCCCCGCGCCAGCCGGGCGATCTCGCCGGTGGTCGCGATGTCGTCGGTGGTCACCCCTTCACCGCCCCGGCGGTCAGGCCGGACACCATGCGGCGCTGGACGAGCAGGAAGAACGCGATGACGGGAATGGTGAGCAGCGTGGACGCTGCCATGATGGGCCCCCAGGCGGTGCTGCTGCGGCCGAAGAAGAACTGCAGCATGATCGGCAGGGTGTACTTGTCCTGGTCGTCCAGGAACGTGAAGGCGAAGATGAACTCGTTCCACGCGGTGATGAACGAGAAGATGCTGGTCGCGACCAGGCCGGGCGCGACGAGCGGGAGCATGACGGTGAAGAACGTGCGGATCGGGCCGGCGCCGTCGATCGCGGCGGCCTCCTCCAGTTCCTTCGGGACGGCGGCGACGAAGCCGCGCAGCATCCAGATCGCGAACGGCACCGCGAACCCGATGTAGACGACCGCGAGCCCCGGCAGCGTGTTCAGCATGTCGAGCCGCTTGAGGTCCAGGAACAGCGGGATGACCAGCGACTCGCACGGCACCATCTGCACGACGAGCAGCATGATCAGGAAGGTGGTGCGGAACCGGAAGCGGAACCGGGCCACCGCCGTCGCGGCGAGCAGCGCCAGCAGGCTCGACACCACGACGGTGATGAGCGCCAGCACGATGCTGTTGCGGAAGTACGTCCAGAACGACACCTGCGCGATGCCGCCGTTGAGGACGAAGTCGAAGTGCGTCAGCGTCGGGTGGGTCGGCAGCGGCTTCGGCGTGGTGCTGAAGATCTCGCTGTTCGGCTTGAACGCGGTGGACGCCATCCAGAAGACGGGGAACACCGCCAGCACGAACACCAGCACGCCGAGCGCGTTGAGGCCGATCTTGCGGGCCCGCTTGCGCGCGGCCGGCCGGCTGCGGCCGGGCCGTCCCGCCTTGAGGGTTGCCTGGGTCATCGGGTCTCCCCCTGACGCACCATGACCCGCACGTAGAGCGCGGTGACGACGAGCAGGATCAGCGTGAGCACCGCGGCGATCGCCGAGCCCATCCCGAGCTTGGGGTTGAGCGCGCCGAACGCCTCCGAGTAGCCGTACAGCGACAGGTTGAACGCGTCGCGGTTGGCCATCCCGGACATGATGAACAGCTGGGTGAACACCTTGAAGTCCCAGATGATCGACATCACCAGGACGACGAGGAAGATCGGCTTGAGCATCGGGTAGGTGAGGCTCCAGAACGTCCGCCACGGGCCCGAGCCGTCCACCCGCGCCGCCTCGTACAGCTCGCTGGGGACGCTCTTCAGGCCGGCCAGCACCGACACCGCCACGAACGGGCACGCCTGCCAGACGACGCAGACCGTCAGGACGGTGTAGGCGGACAGCGGCGTGGCGAACCAGTTGTAGTCGTTCCAGCCGCCGCCGACGAGGGCGTCCGGCAGCTTGTCGAGGGTCCAGTTGACCAGCCCGCCGGTCGAGCCGAACAGCCAGCTGAAGATGATCGCGGCGGTCACGGGCGGGGTCGCCCAGGCGACCATGACGCCGCCGGAGACGAAGCTCGACATCCGCTTGCCGAGCTTGTTGAGCAGCAGCCCGACCAGCGTCCCGACCACCATGGTCAGGCCGACCGCGACCACGGCGAACAGCACGGTGTGCCGGAAGGCCGCCCAGAAGAGCGGGTCCTTGAGGATGGTGTCGAAGTTCTCGGTGCCGACCGACTCGGCCGGCTCGCCGCGCAGCTGGCGGTTGCCGACCTTCTGGAACGACATGATCCCGATCTGGATCATGGGCCAGAACATCAGCACGGCGATCACGACGACGGTGGGCGCGATCAGCAGGTAGGGCCCGAAGCGGGGCCGGCGGCGCGGGCCGCCGCGGCCGGACGATCTCCGGCCCGGTGGCCTGCGCACCGCGGGAGCGGTGTCGAGCATGGACGCTTCCGATCAGCGGGGACGGGTGGCCTGCGGGGGTCCGGCGGGCCCGCGGGGATGAGCGCGCGGGCCCGCCGGATGCTCGGTGCTACTGGTCGAGCCTCGGTGTTACCGGTCGTGCGGGGGTGCTACTGGTTGAGCAGCTCGTTGGCCTGCTCGTTGGCCTTCTTCATCTGCTCGTCGGCCGACTTGCCCTGCATGATCGCCTTCACCGCGTTCGGCAGCACCTTCTTGGACTGCTCGAAGTCGCCCCAGCCGGCGCTGATCGGGGTGAACTTGGTGTTGGCCGCGATCTGCGTGAAGGGCGCGAGCGCCGGGTCGGAGAACTGGACGTCCGACCGCATCGAGGAGAAGCCGCTGATGTCGGCCCACTTCTTGGCGTTCGCGGCGTTGTTGAGGATCGTGACGTAGTCGAACGCGGCCTTCTTGGCCTTGCTGTCCTTCCACACCGCGAGGTCGGAGCCGCCGGCCATGACCGGCGCGTTGCCGCCGCTCTTGGCCGGGATCGGGAAGACCGCCCACTTGTCGGCGTTCTTCGGGGAGATCTTCTTCATCTGCGTCAGCGCCCAGCTGCCGTCGATGTACATGCCGAGCTTGCCGAGGGCGAAGTCGCGCTGCGGGCCGTCCAGCTCGTTCTTGCCGACGTACTTCTCCGGCGCGACCTTCTCCTTGTTGACGAGGCCGGCGTAGAAGTTCACGGCCTCGACCGCCTGCGGCTGGTCGAGCTTGCCGGCCCACTTGCCGCCGTCCTTGACGGCGACCTCGCCGCCGTTGCCCCAGATGAAGCTGACCAGGGCGTTGGTCTGGTCGCTCGGCGCGCCGATGCCGGAGACCTTCTTGGCGTCCTGGATCTTCTTGGCGGCGGCCACCAGGTCGGCCCAGTTCGCGGGCGGCTGGATCTTCAGCTCGTCGAACCAGTCCTTGCGGTACCAGATGGCGCGGACGCCGCCGTACCACGGCACGGCGTAGGTCTTGCCGTCCGCCTGGTCGTTCTGCAGCGCGGTCTTGTTGAGCGTCTTGTTGTCCGCCCAGCCCGACATCTCGTCGGTGACGTCGGCGAGGTTGCCCTGCTCGATGTGCGACTGGACGTCGGTGTTGCCGAGCTCGGTCACGTCCGGGCCCTCGCCGCCGGCGGCGGCCTTCTGGAACGTGGTGGCGACCTGCGGCCAGGGCACGTACTTGATCTGCACGGCCGTGTTCGGGTGCTTCTGCTTGAACTCGGTCTCGACGCCCTTGAGGAAGGTCGTCTGCTCGGTGGTCCCGTCGCCCATCATCCAGACCTTGAGCTGCGCCGGGTCCTTGCCCGCGCCGGAGTCGTCCTTCTTGTCGTCACCGCCGCCGCCGCAGGCCGTGGCGGCCAGGGCGATCGCGGCCGCCGTGGCCGCAATCCTGATGTACTTCACTGGGGGTTCCTTTCCGGCATCGCCTCGCGCGGCCGTGTGGCCGGCGATGCGAGTGGAGCGCGCCCGCACCCTTTAGGGTCCGGGACATGCCCCGCTCGTCGTCGCGTCGCTCGCGGGCGCCCTGCTCGCCAGTCCGCGCTCTGCACGCCCCTCCCCGGATGAGGGGACGGTCGGCGCTTGCGGGTAAACTAACAAGAAACTTTCCTAAACAAAACCGCCCGTTAGCGGATTGAGACATCGAGGGGTACCAGCATGGCCAGACGCCCGGGAACACCGCGGCTGCTGCGTGAGCTGAACGACCGCGCGGCGCTGGACCTGCTCGTCGAGCACGGCCCGCTGACGCGCGCGCAGATCGGCGAGCACACCGGGCTCTCCAAGGTCACCGCCTCCCAGCTGCTGTCCAGGCTCGAGGAGCGCGGGCTCGTCGCGGTGGTCGGGGAGCAGGCCGGTGGCCGCGGTCCGAACGCCGCCCTGTACGCCGTGGTGCCGTCGAGCGCCTACGTCGCGGGTCTGGAGGTGGGGCCGGACGGCGTCACCGCCGGCGTCGCCGACATCACCGGACGCATGGTCGCCCAGGTTACCGTCGATCCGAACGGTGCTGACGAGCCCGTCAAGATGGTCCACAACGCGGTTGTCAAGGCGTGCCGGTCGGCCAAGGTCGCGGTGAACAGGCTGAGCGCCTTCGTCATCGGCACCCCCGGCGTCGTCGACCCCCGCTCCGGCGACGTCCAGTTCTCCTTCGACCTGCCCGCCTGGCACGAGGGCGTGCTCGCCGCGCTCCGCACCGACCTGCGCCGCCCGGTGACGATCGAGAACGACGTGAACCTCGCCGCCGTCGCCGAGCGCGCCTACGGGGCGGCGCGCGACGCCGACGACTTCGCGCTGATGTGGTTCGACCGCGGCATGGGCCTGTCGGTGATGCTCGGCGGCCGGCTGCACCGCGGCCGGTCCGGCGGCGCGGGGGAGATCGGCTACCTGCCGGTCCCCGGGGCGCCGCTGCCGCTGAGCACCGCCCGGCGCGTCCCCGAGGAGGAGGGCGGCGTCACCGAGTCGACGTCATGGGGCATCCCGACCCTCGCCGGCGGCTACGGGGCCCTCGTCGGCGCGGACGGGGTGCGCGCCCTCGCCCACGAACACGGCATCACCGAGCCGACCGCGGTCGAGTGCGTCCGGGCGGCGGCCGCGGACGAGTCCCGGGGCGGCGCGTTCCTGGACGAGCTGGCCAACCGGTTCTCCTACGGCGTGACCTCGGTCAACATCGTGCTGGACCCGGGCCTTGTGGTGCTGTCGGGCAGCCTCGGGCGGGCCGGCGGGGCGCCCCTCGCCGACCGCATCGAGCGCGCCGTCGGGCGGATCAGCCCGACCCGCCCGACCGTCGCGGTGACCGAGGTGGAGGGCAACCCGGTGCTGCGCGGCGCCCTGCACGCCGCCCTGGAGAAGGCCCGCGACGAGGTCTTCTCGGCGAGCGCCGGCTGAGCGCGACGGGCGGGCGCGGGCCCGGACGCCCGGGTGGGCGCGCACGGCACGGCTGAGCGCCCCCGCCGATGGCGGGGGC